>NZ_JBEOVM010000033.1:0-66520 GCF_040295505.1 Streptomyces sp. NPDC002790
CCTCCCCCCGCTTTCTCTTTTTTATTTTTTGCCCCCGCGCGCGGTCCCTGCCCCCGGGGGTGGGGGGGGGGCCCCGCCGGGGCCCGGTCGACCGCCCGGGGCTCCGCCCCGGCCCCCGCGCCTCAAACGCCGGCGGGGCTTGATGTGGTCACACCGGAACGTGCACCGACGCCACCCGTGACGCGACCACCCGCTCCCGCTCGGCGCGAGCCGCCCGTCCCCGCAGCCGCAGGATCTGGCTCACGCCGAGCGCCTCAAGGATGAACACCGCCGAGAACGCCACCCGGTAGTTGTCCCCGGTCGCATCGAGCAGCACCCCCACCGCGAGCAACGTCGTCATCGAGGCGATGAACCCGCCCATGTTGACGATCCCGGACGCCGTCCCCTGCCGCTCCGGCGGATTCGCCGGCCGCGCGAAGTCGAACCCGAGCATCGACGCGGGCCCGCACGCCCCGAGCACCACGCACATCACCACGAGCAGCGCCATCGGCGACCGCCCCGGCCACACCATGGGCAGCGCCCACATCACGGCGGTCATCGCCACCGTGCCGAGCGCCAACGGCAGCCGCGCGGCATGGTGCCGCGCCACGATCTGCCCGTACACAAGCCCGATCACCATGTTGGACAGCACCACGAGCGTCAGCAGTTCACCGGCCGTGCCCCGCGAAAGCCCCTGCGCCTCCACGAGGAACGGCAGCCCCCACAGCAGCAGGAACACCATCGCGGGGAACTGCGTCGAGAAGTGCACCCAAAGCCCGAGCCGCGTCCCCGGCTCCCGCCACGTCGCCGCGATCTGCCCGCGCAGATACGCGGCGCCCTTGTGCGTACCGGCCGGCGGAGCGGGCTCGAACCCCTCGGGGTGGTCCTTGAGGAACAGCAGCATCAGCACGAGCACCACGACACCCGCGAGCGCACTGCCCGCGAACGCGCCCGTCCACCCGATGCCGTGCAGCAGCCGCGCGATGACCAGCGTGGAGATGAGGTTTCCCGCCATGCCGACGAGCCCGGCCAGCTGCGCGACCAGCGGCCCGCGCCGCGCCGGGAACCACCGCGTGCCGAGCCGCAGCACGCTGATGAACGTCATGGCGTCGCCGCAGCCGAGCAGCGCGCGCGAGACGAGCGCCATCGAGTACGAGGAGGAGAACGCGAAGCCGAGCTGGCCGACGGTGAAGAGGATCACGCCGAGCGTCAGCACCTTCTTGGTGCCGAGCCGGTCGACCATCAGGCCGACGGGTATCTGCATGCCCGCGTACACGAGCAGCTGGAGGATCGAGAACGTCGAGAGCTCGGAGGCGCTGATGTGGAAGCGCTCGACGGCGTCGAGGCCCGCGACGCCCAGCGACGTACGGAAGATGACGGCGACGAAGTAGACGGAGACGCCGATCGACCAGACGGCGACGGCCCGCCGCCCGCCGGGTGGATCGCCGGGCAGCGTGACCGACGAAGACGTGGCTGAACTCATCGCTCGTCACCCCGCGCCAGGCCCCGCACCCAGCTCACGTGCCGGCGCATGACGGCGACGGCGGCCGTCTCGTCCCCGGCCCGCAGGGCGTCGAGGATCTCGCTGTGCTCGGAGAGCGTCTTGGCGATCCGGTCGGGGTGCGAGCGCATCACGGCGACGCCCATCCTCAGCTGCCGGTCGCGCAGCTGATCGTAGATGCGGGAGAGGATCTCGTTGCCCCCACTGCGGACGATCTCCGCGTGGAAGCAGCGGTCGGTGGTGGCGGCCTCCGTGAACTGTCCGGCGGCGGCCTGCGCCCGCTGCTCCTCCAGGAGTTCCTCCAGGCGCGCGATGAGCTGCGGCCGGGCGGGGACGGCCTTGCGCACCGCGTGTTCCTCGACGAGCAGCCGGGTCTCCACGACGTCCGCGATCTCCTGCGCGGAGACCGGCAGGACCAGGGCGCCCTTCTTCGGGTAGAGCTTGAGCAGCCCCTCGACCTCCAGCTTGAGCAGCGCCTCGCGCACGGGCGTGCGGGAGACCCCCACGGCCTCGGCGAGCTCGCCCTCGGTGAGCAGCGTCCCGCCCTCGTAGCGGCGCTCGAGAACGCCTCGTTTTACGTGGTCGTAGACGCGCTCGGCGGCGGGTGGCCGCTTCTCGGCGGCGGGCTTCCCGGCAGCGGCCTGTTCTGTGACGGTCGACGGCATGCGCACATCATAGATACAACACGTACGCAAGACGGAAGGCGTCCATGATGCGGGACGCCCCGACCCGGCGCCCACCCCTTTCGCGCAGCCACCCTTTCCACGCAACCACCCGGCCGCTCCACGTGTCTCACACAGCGCGCCCCCAACCTCAACGGGCGCAATTCCAGGCACATTTGGAGCACTTGCCTTGAAAACTCGCATTGCGGGCACAGCCGTTCTCGTCGCGGGAGCCGTGATCACCAGCGGCGCGCTGGCCACCACCGCGCAGGCCGCCACGGCACCGGCCAAGCCTTCGGTCGCCGCGGTCGGCGGCTATGTGATGAACAACGGGACGGGGTCGAGCCTGTACACGAAGGCCGCGGACACCCGCAGGTCCACCGGCTCCACCACCAAGATCATGACCGCCAAGGTGGTGCTGGCCCAGAGCAATCTGAACCTGGACTCCAAGGTCACGGTCCAGAAGGCCTACAGCGACTACATCGTCAAGAACACCGCGTCCTCGGCCCGCCTGATCGTCGGCGACAAGCCCACCGTCCGCCAACTGCTGTACGGGCTCATGCTCCCCTCGGGCTGCGACGCGGCGTACGCGCTCGCGGACAAGTTCGGCTCGGGGTCGACCCGTTCGGCGCGCGTGAAGTCCTTCATCGGCAAGATGAACAAGTCCGCCACCGACATGGGCCTGAAGAACACCCACTTCGACTCGTTCGACGGCATCGGCCACGGCGCCAACTACTCGACGCCGCGCGACCTGACGAAGATCGCTTCCTCGGCGATGAAGAACTCGACGTTCCGCACGGTCGTGAAGACGAAGTCGACGAAGCGGAAGGTCACCACGGAGTCCGGCGGCTACCGCTACATGACGTGGTCCAACACGAACAGCCTGCTCGGTACGTACTCCGGCACCATCGGCGTCAAGACCGGGTCGGGCCCGCAGGCCGGATACTGCCTGGTCTTCGCAGCGACGCGAAGCGGCAAGACCGTGATCGGTACCGTCTTGAAGTCGACGTCCGTGAGCGCACGAACGTCGGACGCCAAGAAGCTGATGGACTACGGCTTCAAGCGCTAGCAAATCAAGCCCCTGCGGCGATTGAGCAGCGGGGTCCGGGGCAGAGCCCCGAAACCCCAGCCCCGTCGCCGCAGGGCTCCACGTCACGCCCAGGTCAGCAACCGCTTCGGACGCTCCAGGATCGCCGCGACGTCCGCAAGCACCTTGGACCCCAGCTCCCCGTCCACCAACCGGTGGTCGAAGGACAACGCCAGCGTCGTCACCTGCCGCGCCTTGACCTTCCCCTTGTGCACCCACGGCTGAAGCTTGATCGCCCCGACGGCAAGGATCGCCGACTCACCCGGGTTCAGGATCGGCGTACCGGTGTCAACGCCGAACACCCCCACGTTGGTGATGGTGACCGTCCCGCCCTGCATCGCACCCGGGGACGTCTTGCCCTCGCGCGCGGTGGCAACCAGCTCGCCCAACGCGGACGCCAGTTCGGGCAGGGTCTTGGCCTGCGCGTCCTTGATGTTCGGCACGATCAGACCGCGCGGGGTGGCCGCGGCGATGCCCAGATTCACGTAGGACTTCTGGACGATCTCCTGGTTCGCCTCGTCCCAGGCCGCGTTGACCTCGGGGTTGCGCTTGATCGCGACGATCAGCGCCTTGGAGATGAGCAGCAGCGGGTTGACCCGCAGCCCCGCCATGTCCTTGTCGCCCTTGAGCTCCTCGACGAGCTTCATCGTGCGCGTCACGTCGATGGTCACGAACTCCGTGACGTGCGGCGCCGTGAACTTCGATTGCACCATCGCCTGCGCGATCGCCTTCCGCACCCCCTTGATCGGGATCCGGATCTCGCGGCCGGAGTCGTACGGAGCGGGGGCGGGGGCCGCAACCGGCTCGGGGGCCGGTGCGGGCGCCTCGGGCGCGGGCGCGACGGCCGCGTGCACGTCCTCGCGCGTGATGATCCCGTCGGAACCGGACGGGATCACGACGGCCAGGTCGACCCCGAGGTCCTTGGCGAGCTTGCGCACGGGGGGCTTGGCCAAGGGCCGAGGAAGGGAGGCGGTCCCATTCGCTGCCGCTGTGGGCAACTGTTCCGCAGGGGCGAGGGGGGTCCCCGCTGCTCGAGCGGAGTCGAGAGCTTGGGGGAGGGTGGGCACAGCCCCCGTTGCAGCGTCCGAAACGGCGGCCTCAGCCCCATTGGCCTCCTTGCGGGCCCGACGCTTCGTAGAGGATTCGGCGACGCCGTAACCCACGAGCACGGGCTGCCGCCCACTCGTCGCCTCGGCCTCGGCCTCGGCCGCCGGCTCCGCAACCGGCGCGGACGCAGGCGCATCCCCCGCCACGTCCACCGAAATGATCACCTGGCCGACGTCGACCGTCGTCCCCTCCGGGAAGAGCAGCTCCCGCACCACCCCGTCGTACGGGATCGGCAGCTCGACGGCCGCCTTCGCGGTCTCGACCTCGCACACGACCTGGCCGTCCGCGACGGAATCGCCCGGCTGGACGTACCACTTGAGAATCTCGGCCTCGGTCAGGCCTTCGCCCACGTCGGGCATCTTGAACTCACGAGCCATGACAGTGAGCCCCTTTCAGTACGCGAGCGAGCGGTCGACGGCATCGAGCACCCGGTCCAGGCCCGGCAGGTACTCCTCCTCCAGGCGCGCCGGCGGATACGGCGCGTGGTACCCGCCGACCCGCAGTACGGGCGCCTCCAGGTGGTAGAAGCACCGCTCGGTGATCCGGGCCGCCAGCTCCGCGCCGGCGCCGAGGAAGACGGGCGCCTCGTGCACGACGACGAGGTGGCGCGTCTTCTCCACCGACTTCTGCACGGCGTCGAAGTCCATCGGCGAGATCGAACGCAGGTCGAGGACCTCCAGGGACTTGCCCTCTTCCTCGGCAGCCGCGGCCGCCTCCAGGCAGACCTTCACCATGGGCCCGTACGCGACGAGCGTCAGGTCGGTGCCCTCGCGCGCCACGGTGGCCTTGTGCAGAGCGCCGGGCACGGCCTCCGTGTCGACCTCGCCCTTGTCCCAGTAGCGGCGCTTGGGCTCGAAGAAGATCACCGGGTCGTCGCTCTGGATGGCCTGCTGGAGCATCCAGTAGGCGTCGCTCGCGTTCGACGGCGAGACGACCTTGAGCCCCGACACGTGCGCGAACAGCGTCTCGGGCGACTCGCTGTGGTGCTCGACCGCGCCGATGCCGCCGCCGTACGGGATCCGGATGACGACGGGCGTCTTGACCTTGCCGAGCGCGCGGGCGTGCATCTTCGCGAGCTGCGTGACGATCTGGTCGTACGCGGGGAAGACGAAACCGTCGAACTGGATCTCCACGACCGGCCGGTAGCCGCGCAGCGCGAGGCCGATCGCGGTGCCGACGATGCCGGACTCGGCGAGCGGGGTGTCAATGATCCGGTCCTCGCCGAAGTCCTTGTACAGCCCGTCCGTCACCCGGAAGACGCCGCCGAGCTTGCCGACGTCCTCACCCATGACGAGGACCTTCGGGTCGTTCTCCAGCGCCGTGCGCAGGGACTCGTTGATCGCCTTGGCGATCGGAAGCTTCTTCACAGCCATGTCCTCAGGCCCCTTCCCCGGCGGCTTCATCGGCGAATGACGCCTGGTAGGCGGCGAATTGCGCGCGCTCCTCGTCGACGAGCGCGTGCCCGTCCGCATACACGTTCTCGAAGATCGCCATGAGGTCCGGGTCCGGCATGGCCCGTACGACATCGCGTACTCGCTTGCCCAACGTCTCGCTCTCGGCGTCGAGTTCCGCGAAAAATCCCTCATCCGTGTCGGTTTGGGACTCCAGATACGCGCGCAGGCGCAGAATCGGGTCCTTCGCCTCCCAGGACACGCGCTCGTCGTCGGACCGGTACTTCGACGGGTCGTCGGACGTCGTGTGCGCGCCCATGCGGTACGTGAACGCCTCGATCAGTGCAGGACCCTCGCCCTGCCGGGCCCGGTCGAGGGCCCAGCGCGTCACGGCGAGGCAGGCCAGCACGTCGTTGCCGTCCACGCGTACGCCGGGGAAGCCGAAGCCCTGCGCGCGCTGGTACAGCGGCACGCGCATCTGGCGCTCGGTGGGCTCGGAGATCGCCCACTGGTTGTTCTGGCAGAAGAACACCACAGGGGCGTTGTAGACGGCCCCGAAGTTGAAGGCCTCCAGGACGTCGCCCTGGCTGCTCGCGCCGTCACCGAAGTACGCGATCACCGCGCTGTCCGCGCCGTCCTTGGCGACGCCCATCGCGTAACCGGTGGCGTGCAGCGTCTGCGAGCCGATGACGATCGTGTACAGGTGGAAGTTGTTGCTGTTCGGGTCCCAGCCGCCGTGGTTCACGCCGCGGAACATGCCGAGCAGGTTCGTCGGGTCGACCCCGCGGCACCAAGCGACGCCGTGCTCGCGGTAGGTCGGGAAGACGTAGTCGTCCTCGCGGGTGGCCCTGCCGGAGCCGATCTGGGCCGCCTCCTGGCCGAGCAGCGACGCCCACAGGCCCAGCTCGCCCTGGCGCTGAAGCGCGGTGGCCTCGGCGTCGAAGCGGCGGGTGAGGACCATGTCGCGGTACAGGCCGCGCAGCTCGTCGTCGGTGACGTCGGCGACGTAGCGGTCGTACTCGGGGTTGTCGACCCGCTTGCCCTCAGGGGTCAGCAGCTGCACCAGGTCGCTCTGCGGCGCCTCGGCCGTGGCGGCCTTCTTGGTGACCCGCTTAGCGGGGGCCTTGGCGGCAGCGGCTGTCTTGCCGGGGGATTTCTTCGCAGACTTCTTCGCAGCGGTCCGCTTGCGCGGCGGCTGTGCCTTCTGCGCTGCGGCAGTGCTGTCGGCACTGTCTACGCTCACGTGTGCTCCTCCGTCGGTCCGGCCCCGGGATTGCCGGATGGCCAGTCGGCTCGGCTCGCCTGGTCCGTCCCACGCACGGGGTGGGTGCGAGGCGCCGGACAACAGGCGTGATGGAAACAGCTCGGCGCTCCGGCAAGCACCCTTCACCCAGCACGTTACCCAGTGGGTCACACATCTGCGAAACCCCATCTGACCTGCGATTTTGCTTGGATTTCCAAGTAAGCCGTTGGTTGGATTTCCTAGTATCGCGAAGTAAGACGAAGCGTCGCAGGTCACAGCTGTGCGACGGGTCCTGGGTCTCAGCCTGGCAGGGGGCCGGAACACCGGCACGTTATCCCGGTCACCCCACGATCATCTAGGGCGCGGCCAAGGTTGATATGTGAGACTGAAGCCGTGCGCGAAGATGGAAAAATCCGTGTATTTCTGCTCGACGACCACGAAGTGGTCCGCCGCGGCGTCCATGAGCTGCTGTCGGTCGAGGACGACATCGAGGTGGTCGGAGAGGCCGGAACGGCCGCCGACGCCCTGGTGCGCATCCCCGCGACCCGGCCCGACGTGGCGGTGCTGGACGTGCGCCTGCCGGACGGCAGCGGGGTCGAGGTGTGCCGGGAGATCCGCTCCCAGGACGAGTCGGTCAAGTGCCTGATGCTGACGTCGTTCGCGGACGACGAGGCACTCTTCGACGCGATCATGGCCGGCGCCTCCGGATACGTACTGAAGGCGATCCGCGGCAATGAGCTGCTCTCCGCCGTACGGGACGTCGCCGCCGGCAAGTCGCTGCTCGACCCGGTCGCCACGGCCCGCGTCCTGGAGCGGCTGCGCGACGGCGGCCGCAAGAGCGACGACAAGCTCTCCGGCCTCACCGACCAGGAGCGCAAGATCCTCGACCTGATCGGCGAGGGCCTGACGAACCGGGTCATCGGCGAGCGTCTGCACCTCGCCGAGAAGACCATCAAGAACTATGTGTCCAGCCTGCTGTCGAAGCTCGGCATGGAGCGCCGCTCCCAGGCGGCCGCATACGTGGCCCGTATGCACGCCGAAAAGCGCTGACGCCTCGTCGTGACGGCCGGCGGGTTACTCGCCGCCGGTGTCGCCCCCGATGACACCGCCGGCGTCCTCGGTGGGCGGCGGGCTGTTCTCGCCGCCTCCGGGGGACGTCTCGGTCGGAGTCGGCTCGTCCGTCGGGTCGTCCGTCGGGTCGTCCGTCGGCTGGTCCGATGTCGGCTGGTCCGTCGGCTGGTCGGACTGCGTCGGCGTCGGGTTCGTGGTGGTGGGCTGCTGCGTCGGCGTGTAGCCGGTGTCGCCGCCCGTGCTCGTGCCCGGCTCCTCCGTCGCACTCTGCGACGCGTCGTCGTCGGCCGACTTGCTGGGCTTTGACGTCTTCTCGGACTTGGTGGCGCTCGGCGACTTCTTGTTACCGGGGTCCTTGTCGCCGTCGCCGCCGCTGCTGAGCGCCCAGGCGACGCCCACCGCGATCGCGATCACCGCGAGCACGGCGACGATCCACAGCTTGCCGCGGCCGCCTCCGCCGCCGCCCTTCCCGTTCCCGTCGAAACCGCCGTCGTCGCCGCCCGGCGGACGCAGCATCGGCTGCTGGGCCGTGCCGTTGTCACCGGGGTGCTGCATCGCCGTGGTGGCCGCGACACCCATCGCGGGCGTCGAGCCGCCCTCGTGCGCGTCGACGGGGCCGGTGTTCCAGGTGCCGGTGTGGCCACCCTGCTCGTACAGCATCTGCAGGCTGTACTGGACGAGCCCGCGCATCTCCTCGGCCGTCTGGAACCGGTCGTCCGGGTCCTTGGCGAGCGAGCGCATGACGAGGCCGTTCAGCTCCGGCGGCACCTCGTCCGTGACCTCGGAGGGCAGCAGGGGGGTGTCCTGGACGTGCTGGTAGACCACGGACAGCGGGGTCTCACCGGTGAACGGCGGGCGCAGTGCGAGAAGTTCGTAGAGCAGGCAGCCGACGGCGTACAGGTCGGAGCGGTGGTCGACGGCCTTGCCGAGGGCCTGCTCGGGCGAGAGGTACTGCGGGGTGCCCATGACCATGCCGGTCTGCGTCATGGTCGACTGCGCGCCGTGCAGGGCGCGCGCGATGCCGAAGTCCATCACCTTCACCGCGCCGGTGTTGGTGATGATCACGTTCGCGGGCTTGATGTCGCGGTGCACGATGCCGTGCTGGTGCGAGTACGCGAGCGCTTCCAGGACACCCGAGACGATGATCAGGGCCTGCTCGGCACCCGGCGCCTCCGCGCTGAGCAGGAGGTCGCGGATGGTGCGGCCCTCGACCAGCTCCATGACGATGTACGGGACCGTGCTCCCGGCGACGACGTCCTCGCCGGAGTCGTAGACCGCCACGACCGCGTGGTGGTTGAGCCCCGCGACCGACTGTGCCTCGCGGGTGAAGCGGGCCTTGGAGACCGGGTCCTCGGCGAGGTCGGAACGGAGCAGCTTGACGGCGACCTGGCGCCCGAGACGTACGTCCTCGGCGGCGAACACCTCCGCCATGCCGCCCCGGCCGAGTCTGCCGGTGAGGCGGTACCGCCCATCCCCAACGAGCCCGCCGTTACCCCACATCTCCGGCATATCTGACATACCGCCGCCAGTCGCCTCGGGGTCGGACGGGCCCTGAGCGCGCTGCTGCTGTGCCATCAGTCCTCGCCGTCGTTTCTGTCCATGCTTATCTGGGCTGCCGGATCCATGCTTCGGAGTACGTGCGGTTGCGAAATACCGACTCCGTCGGGCCACGCTACAGGCATCGGCCATGTCGCTGTTCCGAGATGGACCGGACATCCAACCCGTTGCCGTGCAGGCCTTGCAAATCGTGAGCGGGATATTTGCAGGCGGCCGATGACGATTCCGTGATCACTTGGGGCGATCGGCACCTGTCGTCGTGGCCAAGTTCACGCACGCGTAGGGGCCCGCCATGGGACGGGCCCCTACGTGTGTATCTGTTGACCTGTGTGTTGACCAGAGGTCCTGTGTGTTGACTAGAGGTACGGGCCGCCGGAGCGGCCGCCCGCGCGCGGGTCCTCGTCCTCCTCGTCGCCGCCGACCCCGGGCGGCAGAGCCCGGCGCATCTGCTCGAGCTGGGCGCGCGCCGCCATCTGCTGGGCGAACAACGTCGTCTGGATGCCGTGGAAGAGCCCCTCGAGCCAGCCGACCAGCTGGGCCTGCGCGATGCGCAGCTCGGCGTCGCTCGGGGTCGCCTCCTCCGTGAAAGGCAGGGAGAGCCGCTCGAGTTCCTCGACGAGTTCGGGGGCGAGACCGTCCTCGAGCTCCTTGACCGAACTGGAGTGGATCTCCTTGAGGCGCTGCCGGCTCGCTTCGTCCAGGGGAGCCGCGCGCACCTCTTCGAGCAGCTGCTTGATCATGCTGCCGATGCGCATCACCTTGGCGGGCTGTTCCACCATGTCGGTCACCGGGATCTCGCGGGACTCGTCGCCGCCACCGCCGCCAAGCGCCATGCCGTCCTGGCCCACGACCAGGACCTGCGGGTTCTCCGGCGACTGTTCGTTCCTCGGCATCTCCATGCCGCCATTCTCTCGTACGTCGCTGTCACATCTCGGTGGTGCCCCCGTGAGGAGCTGATCCACCGTGTCGGGCGGGCCAAAATCCGGCGTGCCTGTTTTATCCCTCTATGTGAGGCTAAGCACAAGCATCTGGACGAACGGGAGCGGAAGGGGGCTGGGGATGCGGCGGCTTCGGTGGGTGGCCGGGCTTCTCTTCTCCGTACTGCTGCCCCTGGCGGCGCCGGTGTCCCCGTCGTACGCGGCAGGGGCTACGTCGTACGTCGCCGGGCCTTCGTACGTGGCCGGGCCTTCGTCGTACGTCGCCGGGGCCTCTTCGTACGCTGCCCGGCCCGCGTCCGCTGCCCGGCCCGCTTCGTACGTCGCCGAGTTCCAGGCGTACGTCGCCGAGCCCTCGCCGCACGGGTCCCTCGCGGGGAGCCGGGCGGGCGTGGGCCGGACCCCGCCGGGGCGCGAGCTTCCCACTCCTGACGCCACCGGGGCCGCCGTGCTGCCCCCGGCCCCCACCGAGCCCCCGCCCGCCGTGTCGCAGGAACCGCGCCCCGAGCGGCCCACCCCCGAGCGGCAGGCCGTCGGCGAGCCCGGGACCGGGCCCTTGGTGAACGTGCTGCCGCTGGGGGCAGGACTGCTGCTCACGGGGCTCGGCCTCGGGCTCCTGGCGCTGCGACTGCGCCGGTGATCCAGGTCCCGCCGAGGGTTACGCGTTGGTGAGCAGGACCTTGCCGATGTGACCGGACTCCTCCAGGACCCGGTGGCCCTGCGCGGCGTCGCTCATCGGCAGCGTGTGGTCCACGATCGGCCGCACATGGCCGCCCTCGATCAGCGGCCACACGTGCTCGCGCACGGCCGCGACGATCGCCGCCTTCTCGGCCGTCGGGCGGGCCCGCAGCGTGGTCGCGGTGATGGCGCCGCGCTTTCCGAGCAAAGTGGCGATGTTGAGCTCGCCCTTCACCCCGCCCTGCATCCCGATGATGGCGAGCCGGCCATTGGTGGCGAGGGCGTCGACGTTGCGGTTCAGGTACTTGGCGCCCATGTTGTCGAGGATGACGTCCGCGCCGGCCCCGTCCGTGGCGTTCTTGATCTCTTCCACGAAGTCCTGCTCGCGGTAGTTGATGAGGATGTCCGCGCCGAGCTCCGCACAGAAGTCGAGCTTCTCCTTCGTGCCGGCCGTGACCGCGACCTTGGCGCCGACCGCCTTCGCGAGCTGGATCGCCATCGTGCCGATGCCACTGGAGCCGCCGTGCACGAGGAAGGTCTCGCCGGGCCGCAGATGGGCGATCATGAAGACGTTGGACCAGACGGTGCAGGTCACCTCGGGCAGCGCGGTGGCCGTGACCAGGTCGAGGCCCTGCGGCACCGGGAGAAGCTGCCCCGCGGGGACGGCGACCTTCTCGGCGTAGCCGCCGCCCACGAGCAGCGCACACACCTCGTCGCCGACCGACCAGCCGGAGACGCCGGCGCCGAGCGCGACGATCCGGCCGGCGCACTCCAGGCCGGGGTAGGGGGAGGAGCCGGACGGCGGACTGTAGAAGCCCTGCCGCTGGAGCAGATCGGCGCGGTTGACGGCGCTGGAGACCACCTCGACCAGGACCTCGCCCTCGCCGGGTACGGGATCGGGCACCTCCGTCCAGACAAGCGCCTCGGGTCCGCCGGGTTCCGGGATCGTGATCGCATACATGGCCGCGAGGCTACTCCCGCGGATCAGCCACGTGGAGATCATCCACCTCGCGGAAAGCATCGGCGTAGCGGAGGGGCCGGCTTCGCGGACGGGATCAGCTTCGCGGAGGGCATCGGCCTCGCGAACGGGGTCCCCCTCGCGAAGGGCATCGGCCTCGCAGACGGGGCCCCTCGCGGAGGCGACCAGCCTTGCGGACGGGCTCTCCCTCCCGGAGGGCATCTCGCGGACGGGATCAGCTTCGCGGACGGCGTATCCCTCGCAGAGGGCATCCGCCTCGCAGAGGCAAACAGCTTCGCGGAAGCGATCCCCCTCGCGGACGGAGTCTCCCTCCGGAGGGCATCCGCCTCGCGAACGGGATCCCCTCGCGGAGAGGGCCAGCCACACGGACAGGATCTCCCTCCCGGAGGGCATCTCGCGGACGGGATCAGCTTCGCGGACGGCGTATCCCTCGCAGAGGGCATCGGCCTTGCGGAGGCGATCCGCCTCGCGGACGGGCCCCCTCGCGCAGGGCATCGGCTTCGCGGAGGCGGTCAGTTTCGGGGGGTGGGCTTCATGTCCGGGGCCAGTTGGGTCATGGGCGTGACGCGGGTGATCGTGATGAGGCGGTCCGTCAGCTTGAGCGAGCCGACGGCCGAATCGTCGTAGCCGAGTACCCGGTGCCCACGGATGACGCTGACGACCAGGTCCTCCGTCTCCTTCGGCTGAAGCCCGACCTCCGCCTTGGTCACCGGGCGTTCGACCAGGTCGAGGCCGGAGCCCTTCTGGATGAGGTCCTCCATGACCATGCCCGCGTGCGGGCTGAGCACCGAGAGGCCGAGCAGCCGCCCCGCCGCACTGGCACTGGTGATCACGGCGTCGGCGCCGGACTGGCGCAGCAGCGGCGCGTTCTCCTCCTCACGGACCGCGGCGACGATCTTCGCCCCACGGTTCAACTGCCGTGCGGTGAGCGTCACCAGGACCGCCGTATCGTCTCGCTGCGTCGCGATGATGATCTTCCGGGCCCGCTGCACCTCGGCCTGCAAAAGGACCGAACTGCGCGTGGCATCGCCCGTCACGCCCGCGTATCCATGGGCGTTGGCGCTCTCGACGACCTTGGGGCTGGGGTCGACCACGACCACCTGCTCGGGCTTCAGGCCACTCGCGCAGACGGTCTCCACGGCGCTGCGACCCTTGGTTCCGAAGCCGACGACGACAGTGTGGTCACGCAAGGTGGACCTCCAGCGTTTCAGGCGCCATTCCTCCCGCGTCCGCTCGGTGAGGACTTCGAGCGTCGTGCCGACCAGGATGATCAGGAAGAGCACACGCAGCGGCGTGATGACGAAGATATTGGTGAACCGCGCCGCGTCACTGACCGGCGTGATGTCGCCGTATCCCGTGGTGGAGAGCGTGACGGTCGCGTAGTAGAACGAGTCGAGCAGGTCGACATGGCCATCTGAGTTGTCGTTGTAGCCGTCTCGGTCGATCCACACGATCAGCGCGGTGACGACGAGCACGGTGAGCGCTATCAGCACGCGCCGAGCCACTTGGAGGAGCGGACGCTCGACGACCTGCCGAGGGAGTTTCACCCGGTAGGTCGCGGTCCGCTCGTCCTCTTGGCGTGCGATGGCGTCATCGCCGGCCAGTTTCACGTGAAACACCCTTCGTTTCCCGCCGGGTTGAGGCCGGGCAGACCGGGGTTCCACGACCACGGCAGGTCGAGGATCTCCACCTCCTGGCCCTCCTTGGCGCCGCCGGGCGGGATGACGGCGAGCCCATCGGCGGCCGCGATACCGCGCAGCATGGCCGGACCGTTGTAGTGCAGCGGCACCGCCCACTCGTGCCCACTGCCGTCGTCCTGCCGCAGCACGATGGGGATGAGACGGGTGTCGTGTGGGTGGCCGGGAGCGGGGGTGTGCAGGGGGGCGGTGTACGCGTCCGCGGTACGGCCCACGTCCAACTGCCGCCGCCCATCCTGGACTTGCCGCTGCGCGGAGCTGTGCGTCTGGTCCTGCGCCCGGCCCGAGAGCACCCGGAGCAGCGGTTCGGCGAGCGTGGCCAGGCCGGAGACGGCGGCCAGGGGGTTGCCGGGGAGCCCGACGAGGTGCTGCCCCTCCTTGAGCCGGGCCAGCAGCATCGGGTGGCCGGGGCGGACGGCGACCCCGTCGACGAGGAGTTCGGCGTCGAGGGCGCGCAGGGTGGGGTGCACGTGGTCGACGGGTCCGAACGCGGTGCCGCCAGTGGTCACAACCAGGTCGGTACCGGCCTCTCGTACCGCCTTGAGCAGCGCCTTCGCATCGTCACCGAGCCGGCGTACGGCGGTCACCTCGACGCCGAGCGCGCGCAGCCAGTGCGGGAGCATCGGGCCGAGCGCGTCCCGGATGAGGCCCTCGCGGGGGAGGCCGGAGGTGAGCAACTCATCGCCGAGGATCAGCACTTCGACCGTCGGGCGCGTGACGACGGTCACGGTGTCGTACCCCGCGGCGGCGGCAAGACCGAGGACGGCCGGGGTGACGAGGGCGCCCGCGGGCAGCAGCAGCTCGCCGCTGCGGCACTCCTGGCCGCGCGGGCGGATGTCCTGGCCATGGACGACCTCGCGCAGCGGGTGCAGCTGGCCGCCCGCGTCGATGTGGCCGTGCTCGCTGCGGATGACGGCGGTGGCGTCCGAGGGGACACGGGCTCCGGTCGCGATCGCCGCGGCCTCGCCGTCGGCCAGCGGGGCGGGCGGCTCGTGCCCGGCGAGCAGCCCTTCGCCGCCCACGGCCCAGGGGCCCGGGCCTGCGACGACCCAGCCGTCCATCGCCGAGGTGTCGAAGGACGGCAGGTCCGTCAGGGCGGTCAACGGGGCGGCGAGGACCAGGCCGAGCGCCTGGTCGAGCGGGACGCTTCGCGCTCCGCGGGGTCCGCGTTCGGCCCGTGCCGCGGTGCGGCGGGCAGCGGCCCAGGAGGTCGCGGCGGGGCGGGAGGTGTGGCGGGGCGACGAGGCGGCGGTGGGCGGGGCGGAGGTGCCGGGGCCGGGGGACGTGGGGGCTGTGGGGCCCGTGGCCTCTGGGGCGGACGGTTCCGGGCGTCGGGCGGCGGGCCGGTTGTCGTTCGCCAGGGCGATCGCCTCGTCCACGTCGACGTCCATCGGGTCGATGCCCACCGGGGCGGTCTGCGCGGACCGCCCGCTGTGGGCGCTCATCCCGCGTCCGGCTGGGAATCGGTCTCCGGCTCGGAACCGGAACCCGGCTCGGATTCGGCCTCTTGCGCCCAGCGGTTGGCCAGCTCGGCCGCCTTCGCCGCGGCCGATGCCACGGCTTCGGGCCCGCCCCCTGCCTGCGCCGCCGCGTATCCCACGAGGAACGTCGTCAGCGGCGCCGCGGGGCGCGCGACGCCGTGCGCGGCGTCCCGGGCGAGGTCGAGCAGAACGCCCGTGTCGACGTCCAGGTCGATACCCAGTTCGTTCTTGGCTGCGGTGATCCATTCGTCAAGCACTCGTCCATGCTCCCTGATACGTGACCGGGCGGCGGCGATGTCGTCCCAGGTGTCGCAGTCGAACGACGCGACGGGGTCGGTGATGCGGATGAGGCTGAGGTTACGGGTGAGCAGACGCAGCGGCAGTCCATTGAGGTCACCGTGCTCGGCGGCGAGTTCGCCGAGCACGCGGTGAAGCGCCGCGTACCGGTAGGCGGCGACAAGCGGCTGGTCACGGCCGTCACCGTCGGCCAACAGGGCGCCGTCGACGCCGCTGACGGCCTCACTGCCGAGGGCGTCGCTGTCGAGGGCGTCGCTGTCGAGAGCATCGAGCAGCGCTCGTACCGTGTGCTCCCCCAGGAACGGCAGATCGGCGGAGAGCACAAGAACGCTCTCCGCCTCGGAGCCGACTGCCGCGACTCCCGCCCGCAGCGCGGCCAGCGGCCCCCCACCCGGCGGCTCCTCGCGGGCCCAGACGACGGGGCGCGCGGTGCGCCGCGGCTCGGCGACCACGACGGTGGTGCGGGCCCCCACGCACGCGTGCAGGACCCGGTCGAGCAGCGCGCGACCGCCGATCCGCACACCGGGCTTGTCCGCGCCGCCGAGCCGGCGCGCGCCGCCCCCGGCGAGGACGATGGCGTCGTACGCGTTCATCCCCCGAGTATGGGCTCACGGGCGATCATTGCCACCAGGCGGGCGGGCGATCCTTGCCATCTGGCCCACCGGGCCGCCCGGTCACAGGGTGCGCAGCAGCACCGCCGGTTGTTCCACGCAGTCCGCGACGTACCGCAGGAAGCCGCCCGCCGTGCCGCCGTCGCACACCCGGTGGTCGAAGGTGAGCGAGAGCTGGACGACCTGGCGGACCGCCAACTCCCCTTCGTGCACCCAGGGCTTGGCGGCTATTCGGCCGACGCCGAGCATGGCCGCCTCGGGGTGGTTGATGATCGGCGTGGAGCCGTCGACACCGAACACCCCGTAGTTGTTCAACGTGAAGGTGCCGCCGGTGAGTTCCGCGGGCGACAGCTTCCCGGCCCGTGCCGCGTCGGTGAGCCGGGCGAACTCGGCGCTCAGTGATTCGGCTCCGCGCGCGTGGGCGTCCCGTACGACGGGCACGACCAGGCCGCGGTCGGTCTGCGCGGCGAACCCGAGGTGCACCTCGTCGAGCCGGACGAGCTCGCGTCGCTCGGTGTCGACCTTGGCGTTCAGCTCCGGGTAGCGGGCCAGGGCCGCGGTGCAGATGCGGGCCAGGAGCGCGAGCACGGAGATCTTCGGCCCGCCTGCGTAATTCATCGCCACGCGTGCGTGCATGAGTTCCGTGGCGTCGGCGTCCACCCAGCAGGTCGCGTCGGGTATCTCGCGCCGACTGCGGGACATCTTGTCCGCCACGGCCCCACGAATGCCGCGCAGAGGGGTGCGGTGCTCCTGCCGGGGAGCGGCGGGGGTGGGGGCGGGGGTGCGCCCAGGCGCGGCGGTCGCCTCGGCGGCGGCGGTCGCCGCGCTCGCCGCGTTTTCCACGTCTCCCCTGAGGATGAGCCCGTCTGGGCCGGATCCGGTCAGCTCTCTGAGGTCCACGCCGCGCTCACGGGCGAGCTTGCGGACGAGCGGGGAGATCACCGGGACCGGCCCCTGGGCCCTCGGAGCACTCTCCGGTGACGGTGCGACGGGCACGCTGTCCAGCGGCGCGGGCCGCACCCGCCTGCGCCGGGTCGGCGCGGTGGCGGTCCCGTACCCCACCAGCACGTTCCCCGAGCCCTCGGCCTTCTCCGTCTTCGTGGGCTCCTCGGCGGCAGCGGCCGGGGCCGACGCGGGGACGTCCGAAAGCGGCACGTCCGAAGACGACCGCGCGCCCACCGCCACCATCAACAACGGCGCCCCGACCGGCAGTTCGCTGCCCTCGTCGCCGAAGCGGGCCGTGACCACGCCGCCGTACGGGCACGGCACCTCGATCATCGCCTTGGCGGTCTCCACCTCGACGACGGGCTGGTCGACGGCGACGACGTCACCGACTCCCACCAGCCACTGCACGATCTCCGCCTCGGTGAGTCCCTCCCCGAGGTCGGGCAGCTTGAACTCGAGCACCTGCGCCATTACCCCACCCTCCCTCACTGATCCCATTGCAGCCGGGCCACCGCGTCCAGTACCCGGTCCACTCCGGGCAGATGGTGCCGCTCCAGCATGGGCGGCGGATACGGAATGTCGAAACCGGCCACCCGCAGCACCGGCGCCTCCAAATGGTGGAAGCAACGCTCGGTCACGCGCGCGGCGATCTCCCCGCCGGGCCCGCCGAAGCCGCCCGACTCGTGCACGACGATCGCGCGTCCCGTGCGCCGGACGGACTCGGTGACCGTCGCGTCGTCGAACGGGACCAGCGAGCGCAGGTCGACCACTTCAAGATCCCACCCCTCCCCTCGAGCCGCCTCGGCCGCCTCCAGACAGACGGGGACGGACGGGCCGTACGTGATCAGCGTGGCACTGGTGCCGGGGCGGCGAACCACTGCCGTACCTATCGGAAGAACGTCTTCCGGCGCCTCGGGGTTCCACGAATCCCTCGCCCAATAAAGGCGCTTGGGTTCCAGGAAGACGACCGGGTCGTCGGAGGCGATGGACTGCCGCAGCAGCCCGTACGCGTCCGCGACCGTGGCCGGCGTGACGACGGTCAGGCCCGGCGTCGCCATGTAGTACGCCTCGGAGGAGTCACTGTGGTGCTCCACACCGCCGATCCCGCCGCCGTACGGCACCCGCACGGTGATGGGCAGCGGCATGGCGCCGCGCGTCCGGTTGCGCATCCGCGCGACGTGCGAGATCAGTTGCTCGAAGGCGGGGTACGCGAACGCGTCGAACTGCATCTCCACGACCGGGCGCAAGCCGTACATCGCCATGCCCACGGCGGCGCCGAGGATGCCCGCCTCGGCGAGCGGCGTGTCCGTGCAGCGGTCCTCGCCGAACTCCTTCGCGAGCCCGTCGGTGATCCGGAAGACGCCGCCCAGGGTGCCCACGTCCTCGCCCATGACGTGCACGGCCGGGTCCTCGGCCATGGAGTCGCGCAGCGCGCGCCCGAGGGCCTGCGCCATGGTGGCGGGCTTGGTTCTGGGCGGCCTGGCCACAGTGGTCATGCCTGCTCCCCTTCCGCCTCGGCGTCCAGCTCGGCCCGCAACAGCGCCGCCTGCTCACTCAGTTGGGGGGTCTGCTCGGCGTACACGTCACCGAACAGGTCCATCGGGTCGAGGGCGGGGTCCTGGTTCATCCGCGCGCGCAGCTCGGCCGCCTGTTCCTCCGCGCCGTCGCGCACGGCCTGGACACCGGCCTCGTCGATGAGGCCGCGGCCGGTCAACTCCCGCTCCAGGAGCAGGATCGGGTCGTGCGCGCGCCACATCTCGACCTCGGCGTCGCTGCGGTAGCGGGTCGCGTCGTCGGCGTTCGTGTGCGCGTCCATCCGGTACGTGACGGCCTCGACCAGCGTCGGACCACCGCCCTCACGCGCGCGGGTGACGGCGTCGGTCAGCACCTCGTGCAGAGCCGCCGCGTCGTTCCCGTCGACCAGGCGGCCCGGCATCCCGTACCCGACGGCCTTGTGGGCCAGGGACGGCGCCGCGGTCTGCTTGGCCAGCGGCACGGAGATGGCGAACCCGTTGTTCTGCACGAGGAAGACGACCGGCGCCTGCCACACGGCGGCGAAGTTCAGCGCCTCGTGGAAGTCGCCCTCACTGGTGCCGCCGTCGCCGACCATGGCGAGCGCCACCACATCGTCGCCCTTGAGTTGCGCGGCATGTGCGAGGCCCACGGCGTGCGGGAGCTGCGTCGCGAGCGGGGTGCAGAGCGGCGCGATGTGGTGCTCGCGCGGGTCGTATCCGGTGTGCCAGTCGCCCCGCAACAGGGTCAGGGCCTGTACGGGGTCGAGGCCGCGGGCGACGGCGGCGAGGGTGTCGCGGTAGCTGGGAAAGAGCCAGTCCCGCTCCTCGAGGACCAGCGCCGCGGCGACCTCGGCGGCCTCCTGGCCGACCGTCGAGGGGTACACGGCGAGGCGGCCCTGCTTGGTCAGCGCGGTCGCCTGCACGTTGTACCTGCGGCCGCGCACCACCTCCGTGTACAGGCGGCGCAGCAGCTCGGGGTCGACGCGGGCGGCGGCGTCGGTGCCCAGGACCCGGTGGGGCTCGGCGTCGGGCAGCAGCGGCGCGGGGTCCGTGCGGGGCTGCCAGGCGGGCGGCGGCACAGGCCTGCCGCGCGTGTCCCGCTGGTCCATGACCGTCATGACGGCACCTCCTCGGGGGAGCGGCTCGGACGGCGCGTCGTGTGATGCGCCTCACCTACCGATTGTTCGGTCGACGGCACATTTTGGCTACAGGCACCTCCAGGCTGTGGACAATCGGTTCTCCACAGCCTGAGATGAATGCAGTACGTCCATGGTAAGGAGGCGGGGGCGGATGGCATCTGAACAAATGGCCGACGGCTCCGGGAGCCCGGTCCAGGACCCCGCGGCCCGCCCGCTGGACGCGATCGACCGGGACATCCTGCAGCTGCTGCTGAAGGACGGGCGGGCGTCGATACGCTCCGTCGCCGAGCAGGTCCATGTGTCCCGGGCGAACGCCTACGCGCGGATCAACCGCCTCATCGAGGACCGCGTGATCCGCGGTTTCGGCGCCCGCGTCAACCACGAGCGGGCCGGGCAGGGCGCCTCCGCCTACATCACGCTCAAGATCGTCCAGAACACCTGGCGGACCGTGCGGGAGCAGCTGCGCCGGCTGCCGGAGGCCTCGCACATCGCACTGGTCAGCGGCGATTTCGACGTCCTGATCCTGGTGCACACGCAGGACAACAGGGCCCTGCGCGACCTGGTCCTCACCAAGCTCCAGTCAATCCCCGAGGTGCTGAGCACGCGCACGCTGCTGGTCTTCGACGAGGAAGACCTCGAAGGGAGCGCGCCCGACTCCTGAGGGCTCCCGAGGACTCTCAGGGGGTCAGCCGGCCTTGCGCAGCCCCTGGAAGACCAGCTCGACCACGGCGTCCGCCACTTCACGGTCGCCGAGCCCGCCGCCGTCCGGCCGGTACCACTCCACCAGCGAGTTGATCATCCCGAAGACGAGCCGCGTGGCGAGCCGCACCTCGATGTCACCGCGTACCTCCCCGTCGGCCGCGGCCGCCCTGAGCAGCTGGGCGACCTGGTGGTCGAACTCCCTGCGCCGCTCCATGGCCCACCGCTCGGTGTCGGTGTTGCCACGCACCCTCAACAGAAGGGTCACGTAGGGCAGTTCACCGGTGAGCACCTCGACCATGCGCCGTGTGACGTACTCCAGGCGCTCGATCGCGTGCCCCGCGCGCGCGGGTTGCTCGTCGAGGATCGCGAAGAGGCCGTCGAGCGCGCGGCTCACGGCGCGGCGCAGCAGCTCCTCCTTGCCCGTCACATGGTGGTAGATCGACGACTTGGAGATGCCGGCCGCCTTGGACAGGTGCTCCATGGATGTGCCGTCGTAGCCGCGCTCGTTGAAGACGGTGACCGCGACCGCGAGCAGGCTGTCGGGCGTGTAGGTGTCGCGGCGCGCACCCGTGTCCCGTCGTGCGGTGGTCATGCGGAGCCCTCTCGCTTCTTCTCGACGAGACGGTCAAGTGCTGTCATGCACGTGATCCTCCCGTACGCGGCGCAGCCCCGGGGCTCGGGGGCTCATCGGGTGCGTATCCGGACGGTTTTCCACAGCTTTTCCGCACCCCCTTGTCCCGACCGATCGTTCGGTTACTCTAACTCTGTTGGCTCGCCCCTGCCCAGCCCAGGAGGAGTTGGTCCCCCATGGCCGCCGCCGAACTCACCGCGCACGACCTGATCGCCAAGCACCGGCCGACGCTCGACCAGACGCTGGTGACGATCCGTACGCGCGCGTACTGGTCCCCGCACCCGGAGCACCCCAAGGCGTATGGGGAGAACGGGAGCCTGAGCATGCCCGAGGGCAAGGCCGCCTTCGACGCCCTGCTCGGCACCCGACTCGACCTCGGACAGCCCGGCACGGACGAATTCGTGGGCGGTGAAGTGTCGCCGTACGGGATCGAGTTGGGCGTGACGTACCCGCACGCCGACATCGACGTGCTGCTTCCGGCCATGCGCGCGGGCATGCGCGCGTGGCGCGAGGCGGGCGCCGAGGTGCGCGCGGTGACATGTCTGGAGATCCTGGCCCGGATCAGCGCGCGGACGCACGAGTTCGCGCACGCGGTCATGCACACCAGCGGCCAGGCCTTCATGATGGCGTTCCAGGCTGGCGGACCGCACGCGCAGGACCGCGGCCTGGAGGCGGTGGCGTACGCGTACGCGGAGCAGGTGCGGACCCCGGACACCGCGGAGTGGTCCAAGCCCCAGGGCAAGCGCGATCCCCTGGTCCTGGCCAAGGAGTTCACCCCGGTGGCGCGCGGCGTCTCCCTGCTGGTCGGCTGCAACACGTTCCCTACGTGGAACGGGTATCCGGGCCTGTTCGCCTCCCTGGCCACCGGCAACCCGGTCCTGGTGAAGCCGCACCCGCGCGCGGTGCTGCCCCTCGCGCTCACCGTGCAGGTGGCCCGCGAGGTCCTCTCCGAGGCGGGCTTCGACCCGAACCTGGTGGCGCTCGCTGCCGAGCGGCCCGGAGAGGGCATCGCCAAGGCCCTGGCCGTACGCCCCGAAATCAAGATCATCGACTACACGGGGTCCACGGCCTTCGGTGACTGGCTGGAGACGAACGCCCGGCAGGCTCAGGTCTACACGGAGAAGGCAGGCGTCAACACGGTCGTGATCGACTCGACCGACGACTACAAGGGCATGCTGGCGAACCTGGCGTTCTCGCTGTCCCTGTACAGCGGCCAGATGTGCACCACGCCGCAGAACCTCCTGGTGCCGCGCGCGGGCATCACCACGGACGAGGGCCCGAAGGCGTACGACGAGGTGGTGGCCGACCTCGCGAAGTCGGTCGGTGGCCTGCTCGGCGACGACGCCCGGGCGAACGGACTGCTGGGCGCGCTGGTCAACCCGGACGTGAAGGCCCGGCTCGACGCCGCCCCCGGCATCGGCGAAGTCGCCCTGCCATCACGGGAGATCAGCAACCCGGACTTCCCCGACGCCGTGGTCCGTACGCCGGTGATCGTGAAGCTGGACGGAGCGCGGAAATACTGGGACGGGGCGGACGCGGAAGGCGCCTACATGAGCGAGTGCTTCGGCCCGGTCTCCTTCGCGGTCTCCGTCGACTCGACCGGTGACGCGGTGGACCTCCTGCGCCACACGGTGCGCGAGAAGGGCGCCATGACGGTCGGCGCTTACACCACCTCCAAAGAGGTGGCCCGCGCCGTCGAGGACGTCTGTCTGGAGGAGTGCGCGCAGCTCTCGCTCAACCTGACGGGCGGGGTGTACGTGAACCAGACGGCGGCGTTCTCCGACTTCCACGGCTCGGGCGGCAACCCCGCAGCGAACGCGGCCCTGTGCGACGGCGCCTTCGTGGCGAACCGCTTCCGGGTGGTGGAGGTACGGCGCGCGGCCGCCTAGGGGGCCTGGGTGCTGTGTGCGCTCCAGTGGAAGAGCGTCATGCCGACGCTGGTGGCCAGGTTGTAGCTGGATACCTGCGGCCGCATCGGCAGCGACACCAACTGGTCGGCACGCGCGCGTAGTTCGGCGGAGAGGCCGCTGCGCTCGGACCCGAAGGCCAGCAGGGCGTCGTCGGGCAGCTTCAGGCCGCGGATGTCCGCGCCCTCGGGGTCGAGCGCGTACAGCGGCCCGCTCGGCAGTTCGTCGACGTCGAGCCGCTCGACGGCGGTCGCGAAGTGCAGCCCTGCCCCGCCCCGTACGACAGTGGGGTGCCAGGGGTCGAGGTCACCCGTGGTGACGACACCGGTGGCGCCGTAGCCGGCGGCGAGACGGATCACGGCGCCCGCGTTGCCGAGGTTGCGCGGGTTGTCGAGCACGACGACGGGGCTGGTGCGTGCTGGCCGCCCAAGCGCGGCGAGGTTGTCGGCCCGCGCGGGGCGCCCGGCGAGCGCGGCGACTCCGGTGGGGTGCAGCCGCGGTACGAGCCCACGCAGCACCTCCTCCGGAACCTCCACGAGGAGCCGCTCCAGGTCCCCCGCGACATCGGGGGCGAGCTCGTCGGCCAGGGCGAGCGCACCGGCCGGGTCGACGGCGAGCGCCACCGGGACGTCGGCGCCGAAGCGTACGGCGTGCTTGAGGGCGTGGAATCCATCGAGCAGCACCGCGGAGTCCGCGAGCCGCCGCCAGGCACGCACGGCGTCCTCGGCGGCCCCGTTCCCCGCGCTCTGTGGGCGCTCCGGCCGCTCGTCCCGCATGCCGCCCGCGCCGTCCGCCGTACTCGTCCCGTTCACGGCAGGAAGCCTACGTGCGCACGGCCGCCTGCTCCGCCGGCACCGGTTCGCCGTCGGCCTCCGCGAGACGGTCGGGCTCGACCTCCGCCTTCGTAGAGGAGAAAACGCGACCACGCGTGCGTGCCGCCCAGCCGCCGACGCGCACCAAGAAGGACGTCGGCAGGAACACCGCGTCCGCGGCGATCATCGCGAGCGAGAAGAACGGCAGCCCGAGCACGACGGCGATGACCGCGTGCTCCAGCATCATGAACACCAACAGGACATTCTTGAGGCGCCGGTTGAAGACGGTGAACGGAAAGGCGACCTGGACGACCACGGTCCCGTAGGTCACGAGCAGCACCATCGGGCCATACGTGGTCAGCAGGTCGCCCAGGGCGGGCCACGGCGAGAAGTAGTCCAGGTGGAGCGGGTAGTAGACCGCGGTGCCGTCCTGCCATCGGCTGCCCTGGATCTTGTACCAGCCCGCCGTCGCGTAGATCAGACACGCCTCGACCATCACCACGAGCAGCCCGGCGTTGTGCATGAGGTTGGTGACGACGTCGCACAGGAGTCGGGAATCGCCCTGCGGATCACGGCGGTTCACGGACCACCACACCGCTTGGGCCGCCCACATTCCCCAGAAGAACAGCAGCCAGCCGCCGCCGACCTTCCCGGTGAACGTCATCGCGGCGAGCAGCAGCCCCATGACCCACCACAGCACGATGCCGAACCGGTCCTCGGCCCCGCGACGCGCCCGGCGGGCGTCCAGCGACCAGACCTGCCCGCACCGCGTGAAGACGAGGTAGATCGACATGAGGTGGATGACGTTGTCGCCGCCGTCCCCCATGAAGACGCTGCGGTTCTGCAGGGACAGCACACCGATCATGAAGATGACCGACATGGTGCGGGTGCGCCAGCCCACCATCAGGAGCGCTGACGACACCACGGCCACTATGTAGACCAGTTCGAACCAGGCCTGCCCGTCGGACCACATGAGCGCGGTGAACGCGTGGTTGTCCTCGGTGAGCTGTTGCGCCATGCCCCAGCTCCACGGCCCGTCGGGGCCGTACATCTCCTGCCGGTGCGGGAACTCGCGCAGCAGGAAGAGCAGCCAGGTCGCGGAGAACCCGATGCGGATCACGGCGCTCTGATAGGGGCCGAGCGCGGCCCCGGTGATCTTCTGGAGACCGTCGCTCAGCCGCTGCTGCGCTCGGCTCATGGGACCCGTGCTGTCCATGGGGCGCATGTCGCTCATGGGGCGCGTGTCGCTCATCGGTCACCACCCGCCGGGGCCTGCAGGCGCACGCGCGTGCCGCTGTCGAGCGGTGCGTCGCTCGAGGTGACCGTCCACCACGGCACCACCCGGTACGCCGGTTTCTGGTCCACCTTCTCGTCACTCCACTTCGGGGACTCGACCGCGGTCGTCATCGAGCGGATCTGCACGCGCTCGATCTGCTCGCCCTTGCCCGCGGCCCCGAGCCGGTCGAGGCGCAGCACGAGGATGCGGCGGAGGTACTGCTCGGACAGGGTGCCGCGCAGACCATTCGGCCGGTTCTGCGCGTCGTGGGTGCCCGTGTAGACGTCCCAGGCGCGGCGCAGCTCGTTCTGCTGGGTGTGGCTGGGCAGCAGGTTCCCGTCGATGGCGGCGCCGTCCTGCGCGGACAGGCCGTACCAGCGGGTCGCGCGCAGCTCGCCGTCGGTCGTGCGCAGCTCGGCGCGGGCCTGCACCGCGATGTTCTGCTGCAGCGGGTTGGGCGCGAACAGCTTCCAGTTCTGCTCGAACTCCGGGTAGACCCACGCGCCGACGAGCGCACCGTGCTGCTTGCTGATCGTGTTCGACGGCGCGACGTGCAGGAACACCATCAGGATGTGGACGCAGGTGAAGAGCGCGACACCGATGAGCGCGAGAACGGCGGTCAGCTGATAACCGGGGGAGAGCGCCGCGATCCCACGTCGCTCGGGCACCTCGGACCGCCCCTCGCCCGACTCCGGTCCTGACGGCTCTGACGGCTCTGACGATCCCGGTGACGAGGGTCCCGACGGCTCGGGCAGGCGGGGTCCCGGCGGAGCCGATGGCTCCGTCGTGAGCCGGGCGCCCTCGTCCGCGGCGCCTGCTTCTGTCTCCATCGGTGCTCCCCGATCCCGATCCGGTCTGGCGGTCCCCGACCCATCCGCCGAGCGAACCGTACTGGGGAGCGCCCGCACGGCACAGTCGTCCGAGGTTATCCACAGGCCGCCCGCACAGGGTTGACACCTTACGGCGCCGAGACCCACCATTGAATCCGACGAACCGAACGATCGGTCGGGAGCTGGTGAGGCCCCCGGTCCGAGGTCGGGCAACCAAGGTCGAGGGGGACCGGGCATGGCGACAGCAACCCCGCAGCACCGCACAGCCGAAGCAGGGGCGGACGGCGCCGCCGAGTCGGCCGACGCCGCGTTCCAGGCCGTGTTCGACGCGGCGGTGGCAGCGGACGAGCGCATCGAGCCCCGCGACTGGATGCCCGACGCCTACCGTGCGACGCTCGTGCGCCAGATCGCCCAGCACGCCCACTCCGAGATCATCGGCATGCAGCCGGAGGCGAACTGGATCACGCGCGCCCCCTCGCTGCGCCGCAAGGCGATCCTGATGGCGAAGGTCCAGGACGAGGCGGGGCACGGCCTCTACCTCTACAGCGCGGCGGAAACGCTCGGCACGGGCCGCGACGAGCTGCTCGACAAGCTGCACAGCGGTCGCCAGAAATACTCCTCGATCTTCAATTACCCGACGCTGACCTGGGCCGACGTCGGAGCGATCGGCTGGCTCGTGGACGGCGCGGCGATCACCAACCAGGTGCCGCTGTGCCGCTGCTCTTACGGTCCTTACGCGCGGGCGATGGTGCGGGTCTGCAAGGAGGAGTCCTTCCACCAGCGCCAGGGATACGAGCTGCTGCTCGCGCTCAGCCGCGGCACCGAGGCCCAGCACGCGATGGCCCAGGACGCCGTGGACCGCTGGTGGTGGCCGTCCCTGATGATGTTCGGGCCGCCCGACGACGAGTCCGCGCACTCCGCGCAGTCCATGGAGTGGAAGATCAAGCGGCACTCGAACGACGAGCTGCGCCAGCGCTTCGTGGACATCTGTGTCCCCCAGGCCGAGTCCCTCGGACTCACACTCCCCGACCCGGAGCTGAGGTGGAACGAGGAGCGGGGGCAGCACGATTTCGGCGCCATCGACTGGTCGGAGTTCAAGGCAGTCCTCAAGGGCGACGGGCCGTGCAACGAACAGCGCATCACCCAGCGCAAGCGTGCCCACGACGAGGGCGCGTGGGTGCGCGAGGCCGCCGCGGCCCACGCGGCCAAGCACTCCCCGGCGGCTTCCGGGGCGACGCGAGAAGGCAGGGCGGCATGAGCGACACCCCGAGCAGCGCCTCCGATACCGGTACCGGCACCGGCTCCCCCGGCGCCGATTCCTCCGGCACCGCGGACTGGCCCCTGTGGGAGGTCTTCGTGCGCTCCCGCCGCGGCCTCTCCCACACGCACGCCGGCAGCCTGCACGCCCCGGACGCGGAGCTGGCACTGCGCAACGCGCGCGACCTCTACACCCGTCGCGGCGAGGGCGTCTCCCTGTGGGTCGTGCCGTCCGCGGCGATCACCGCCTCCTCGCCGGACGAGAAGGACCCGTTCTTCGAGCCCGCCGCCGACAAGCCCTACCGGCACCCGACGTTCTACGAGATCCCGGAAGGGGTGAAGCACCTGTGACGCGCCCTGGGACGACGCAGCCTGATACGACGCGGCCCCGCACGCACGGCACGGCCGACACCGCATCCGCCGCCGTGGCCCTCGGTGACGACGCTCTGGTGCTCTCGCACCGTCTGGGGGAGTGGGCGGGCCACGCACCGGTCCTCGAAGAGGAGCTGGCCCTCGCGAACATCGCGCTCG
Source organism: Streptomyces sp. NPDC002790 (assembly GCF_040295505.1). Taxonomy (NCBI): domain Bacteria; kingdom Bacillati; phylum Actinomycetota; class Actinomycetes; order Kitasatosporales; family Streptomycetaceae; genus Streptomyces; species Streptomyces sp. NPDC002790. Next base: position 27,821 of record NZ_JBEOVM010000033.1, read on the forward strand.
ACCTGCTCGGCCAGGCCCGCGTCCTACTGAGCCTGGTGGGCGACGAGGACGAGCTGGCGTACCTGCGCGAGGAGCGCGCCTTCCGCAACGCGCAACTGGTCGAGCAGCCGAACGGGGACTTCGCCCACACCATCATCCGGCAGCTCTACTTCTCGACCTACCAGCAGCTCCTGTACGCCCAACTGGCCGAGACAGACTCCGAGTTCGCTCCACTGGCCGCCAAGGCGGTCAAGGAGGTCGCCTACCACCAGGACCACGCCCGGCAGTGGACGCTGCGCCTCGGGGACGGCACGGAGGAGAGCCACACACGGACGCAGCACGCGGTCGACGCGTTGTGGCGGTACACCGGCGAGCTGTTCCAGCCGGTTCCCGGCCTGGGGTTCAACCCGCAGATATTGCAGGCCAGTTGGACCTCGACCATCGCCGGCACGCTGCGGGAGGCGACGCTGACCGTGCCCGAGGGCCCGCAGCTCGGCGCCTGGAGCGCCGGGGCCGGCCGGCAGGGCGTGCACACCGAGTCCTTCGGCAGGATGCTCGCCGAGATGCAGCATCTGCACCGCAGCCACCCGGGGGCGTCATGGTGACCACGGCGCACACCTACCAGGGCCCGCGAGCCGGGGACCAGCAGGAGACCCCGCTCGAAGCCGAACTGCGCGGGTTGGCCGGTTCCGTGCCCGACCCCGAGCTGCCCGTCCTGAACCTGGAGGAGCTGGGCGTGCTGCGCGCTGTGCACCTGCACGGGCCCGGCCGCGTGGAGGTCGAGCTGAGTCCCACGTACACCGGCTGTCCCGCGATCGAGACGATGTCGGCGGACATCGAGCGGGTGCTGCACGAGCACGGGATCCCCGAGGTCACCGTCCGCCCGGTACTCACCCCGGCCTGGTCGACGGACGACATCACTCCTGAAGGCCGCCGCAAGCTGCGGGAGTTCGGCATAGCGCCGCCGCGCACCACCCGCGCACCGGCGGACCCGGTCACGCTCTCCCTCGGCCCCACCCGGCACGCCGCCGCCCCGGCCACCGCGGAGCCCATCGCCTGCCCGCACTGCGGGTCGACGGACACCGAACTGCTGAGCCGGTTCTCCTCCACCGCCTGCAAGGCGCTGCGCCGCTGCCTGTCCTGCCGCGAACCCTTCGACCACTTCAAGGAGTTGTGATGGCGCACGAATGGGGACGGGCCCGATTCCACCGGCTCCGCGTCGCGGCGGTGGACCGACTCACCGACGACTCCGTGGCACTGACCCTCGCCGTACCGCCCCCGCTGCGCGAGGCGTACCGCTTCACTCCGGGGCAGCACCTCGCCCTGCGCCGCACCGTGGACGGAGCGGAGATCCGGCGCACGTACTCGATCTGCTCGACCGCCCCGGCGGACGAGGGACCGAGCAGCCTCCGGGTCGGCGTGCGCCTGGTCGACGACGGCGCCTTCTCCACGTACGCACACAAGGAGATCGCCGTCGGTGACGAGCTGGAGGCGATGACCCCGGCCGGCCGCTTCACCCTCGACCCGAGCCCCACCGCAGCCGACACCGGCTCCGCGCCCGCAGCCACCACCGGCCACTACGTCGCGGTGGTCGGCGGCAGCGGCATCACCCCGGTCCTGTCCATCGCCGGCACCCTCCTGGACCGGGCACCGCACGCGCGGTTCTGCCTGATACGCAGCGACCGCAGCACCGCGTCGACGATGTTCCTGGAGGAGGTCGCCGACCTGAAGGATCGGTACCCGGACCGGTTCCAGCTGGTCACCGTGCTCTCCCGGGAGGATCAGCAGGCGGGCCTGGCGTCCGGTCGGCTCGACCAGGAGCGGCTCACCGAGCTGCTGCCCGCACTGCTGCCGGTGGAGCGGGTGGCGGGCTGGTACCTGTGCGGACCGTACGGGCTCGTGCAGGGCGCCGAGCGGGCGCTGCGCACACTCTGCGTACGGCGCGAGCGCGTCCACGAGGAGATATTCCACGTCGACGAGGGGCCGGCCCGGGACCGGCAGGCCGCACCGGCGCCGGCATTCGCGCCCGCGCACAGCACGGTGACCGCGCAGCTCGACGGACGTTCGGGCAGCTGGTCCGTCCAGGACGGCGAGTCCCTCCTGGAGGCCGTGCTGCGCAACCGACCGGACGCGCCGTACGCCTGCAAGGGAGGCGTGTGCGGGACCTGCCGCGCCTTCCTGGTCTCGGGGGAGGTCCGCATGGACCGGAACTTCGCGCTGGAGGCGGAGGAGACCGAAGCGGGTTACGTGCTGGCCTGCCAGTCGCATCCGACCACGGAGAAGGTGGAACTCGACTTCGACCGCTGAGCCGCTGAGCCTCCGAACGCGCAGGGCCTGCTGTTCGCTGTTCCCTTCTCGTAGAACCTGTTCTATCTTGACGCCCCGTCAGATCACGGACGCGGTACGGCAGGACCGGTAGGAATGACAGGACCGGCAGGACCGGCAGGAACGGGAGGCAGGGCCAGTGGACTTCACCTTCTCCGAGGAGCAACAGGCGGCCGTCGAGGCGGCGCAGGCGGTGTTCGGGCCGGTCGCGCCGGACAGCGTGCCCAGTCCCTCACTCACCTCGGGCGCGGTCGCCGAGGACTTCGACCAGGCGCTGTGGGCGAAGGCCGCCGACGCCGATCTGCTCAGCCTGCTGATCGGCCCCGAACTCGGTGGAGCGGGACTCGACGTCATCGCGCTCTGCCTGGTGCTGCGCGAATCGGCCAAGGTCCTCGCCCGGATCCCGCTCCTTGAACACAGCGCGGCCGCCACGGTCGTACAGGCCTGCGGCAGAGCGGAGTTGCGGCAGGAGATCCTCCCCCGCGCCGCGCGCGGCGAACTCGTGCTGACCGTCGCCTCCGCGGGCCACACCGGGCACGACCCTGCCGAACTGGCGGTGACCGCACGCAAGGAGCCCGCCGTGGGGCCGGACGCCGGACCGGACGCCGGACCGGGCACCTGGGTGCTCGACGGCGTGCAGACGGCCGTGCCCTGGGCCTTCGGCGCCGACCGGATCCTCGTCCCGGCCCACACCGGCGAGGGCGAAGCGGTGCTGGCGGTGCTCCCGGGACCGTTCGCCGACGTACCGGGGCTCACACTCGCCGAGCAGATATCGACGACCGGCGAGCGGCAGGCCGAGCTGCGCCTGGACGGCGTGCGCGTCGAGGCACCGCACCTCATCGAGGACGCCAGGGCCTGGCCGCGCCTGCACGACCTGCTCGCCACCGGCACCTGTGCGCTCGCGCTCGGCCTCGGTGAAGGCGTGCTGAAGATGACCAGCGACTACGCGGGCAAGCGCGAGCAGTTCGGTTACCCCATCGCCACGTTCCAGGCCGTGGCCGTGCAGGCCGCCGACCGCTATATCGACCTGCGCGCCATGGAAGCCACCCTGTGGCAGGCGGCCTGGCGCATCAGCAGCGAGGCGAGCGGCCCGCTACCGGTCGCGGGAGACGTGGCGGTCGCCAAGACCTGGGCGTCCGACGGCGTGCGACGTGTCGTGCAGACTGCACAGCACCTGCACGGCGGCTTCGGCGCGGACACGGACTACCCGCTGCACCGCTATCACGCGTGGGCGAAGCACCTGGAGCTCTCGCTCGGCCCGGCCGCCGCCCACGAGGAGGCACTCGGCGACCTACTGGCGGCGCACCCCCTCGGCTGAGCGGGCCCGTCCGAAGAGAAGCAGGCCCGTCCGAAGAGATCCGGAGAGATCCGGAGAGATCCGGAGAGATCCGGAGAGAAAGGCCTCAGGCCACGGCGCCCGGCTGCCCGTTGTCGTCCACGACGGCGCGGCCGGCCGCCTCCCAGGCCTGCATGCCCCCGTCGACGTTCACCGCGTCGACGCCCTGCTGAGCCAGGTACATCGTCACCTGGGCGGAGCGCCCGCCGGAGCGGCAGATCACGTTGACGCGGCCGTCCTGCGGCGCCGCCTCGGTCAACTCGCCGTAGCGGGCGACGAATTCGCTCATCGGAATGTGCAGCGCACCCGCCGCGTGACCCGCCTGCCACTCGTCGTCCTCACGGACGTCGAGGAGGAAGTCCTCTTCCTTGAGCTCGTCGACAGCGACCGTGGGCACACCAGAACCGAAAACCATGCCCCCGACGCTACCCTCTCGGACCCCGGGACTCAGGACGCGGTCAGCCGCTCCAGCTCGGACTCACGCTCGGCGACCTGTGCAAGGAGCTTCTCGCCGATCTCGTCGAGCAAGGTGTCCGGGTCGTCGGGCGCCATCCGCAGCATCGAGCCGATCGCGCTCTCCTCCAGCTCCTGCGCCACCGCCGTGAGCAGTTCCTTGCGCTGCGCCAGCCACTCGAGGCGGGCGTACAGCTCCTCGCTCTCGGTCGGCTGCTGCTCGGGCGGCTTGGGACCCGCGGCCCACTCCTCGGCCAGCTCGCGCAGCAACGCCGCGTCACCCCGGCCGTACGCCGCGTTCACCCGGGAGATGAACTCGTCGCGCCGCTCCCGCTCACTGTCGTCCTGCGCCAGGTCCGGGTGCGCCTTGCGGGCCAGCTCGCGGTAGAGCTTGCGCGCCTCCTCGCTGGGCCGTACCCGCTGCGGCGGCCGCACCGGCTGATCGGTCAGCATCGCGGTGGCCTCGGGGAACAGTCCGTCCCCGTCCATCCACCCGTGGAACAGCTCCTCGACGCCCGGCATCGGCATCACCCGCGCCCGCGCCTCGTCGGCCCTGCGAAGGTCCTCCGCGTCACCGGTGCGGGCCGCCGTCGCCTCCGCGATCAGCGCCTCCAGCTCGTCGAGCCGCGTGTACATCGGCCCGAGCTTCTGGTGGTGCAGGCGCGAGAAGTTCTCCACCTCGACCCGGAAGGTCTCCACGGCGATCTCGAACTCGATCAACGCCTGCTCGGCGGCGCGCACGGCCCGCTCGAGGCGCGCCTCCGGCCGCTCCGCGCTCCGCTCTTGGGCCCGCTCGTTGAGGCGTTCCTTCAGGCGGTCCTTGAGGCGCTCCCGAGGTTGCTCCTCCGGCCGCCCTGCCGCATCGTCGGTCTCCGGGGTCGTCACACGACCAGCGTAGGGCACGGTGTTGACCGCACCCGAACGGCAACGGCAACGCCCCTGATCGACGAAGCCCGGCGTAACCCGACGACCCGACGCAACCCGACCCAACCCGCCGAAGCCCTACGAAGCCGCCCCCGCACGGGCGAAGCCATCCCGCACTGCCGCCACCGCCCGCTCCTCACAGACGCCCCGCCTCAAACGCCCGCCTCCGCCGCCACCCGCCCCTCACGCACGGCCCGCACAAGGTCCCCGTGGTCGGCCTCGGTCCGGTCCGCGTAGGTGACGGCGAACGCGGCCACCGCCTCGTCCAGCTCCTCGTTCTTGCCGCAGTACCCGGCGACGAGCCGCGGGTCGGCGCTGTGCGCGTGGGCGCGGGCGAGCAGGGCGCCGGTCATCCGGGCGTAGTCGTCGATCTGGTCGGCGGCGAGGGCGGCCGGGTCGACGCTGCCCTTTCGGTTCCTGAACTGCCGGACCTGGAAAGGACGTCCGTCGACCGTGGTCCAGCCGAGCAGGATGTCGCTGACGACCTGCATCCGCTTCTGCCCGAGCACCACCCGCCTGCCCTCGTGCTCGACGGGCTCCGCCGCGAACCCGGCCGCCGACAGGTGCGGGAGCAGCGCTGAGGGCCGCGCCTCCTTCACCTGCAGCACCAGCGGCTCGCCCCGGTGGTCGAGGAGCAGCACCACGTAGGAGCGGGTGCCGACGCTGCCGGTGCCGACGACGCGGAAGGCCACGTCATGGATCGCGTACCGACCGAGCAGCGGCAGCCGGTCCGCGGACAGTGTGTCCAGATAGGGGCCCAGCGCGCTCGCGACGGCCGCGGCCTCCGCGTCGGGCACCGAGCGCAGCACCGGCGGCGCGTCCACGAACCGCCGTCCGCCGCCTTCCACCGCGACCGTGGACTTGGCCGCGTACCGTCCGCTGGTGTTCTTGCTGGCCTTCTCGGAGACCCGCTCCAGGGTGCCGAGCAGATCGCGGGCGTTCGCGTGGGAGACCAGTTCCTCGTCGGCGATCGCGTTCCACGCCTCCAGGACGGGGAGTTTCGCGAGGAGCCGCATGGTGCGCCGGTAGGCGCCGACGGCGTCGTGCGCCGCTTCCTTGCAGGTGTCCTCGTCGGCCCCCGCCTCCCGGCCGGCGAGCACGAGCGACGTGGCGAGCCGCTTCAGGTCCCATTCCCAGGGGCCGTGCACCGTCTCGTCGAAGTCGTTGAGGTCGATGACGAGGCCGCCGCGCGCGTCCGCGTAGAGGCCGAAGTTGGCCGCGTGCGCGTCACCGCATATCTGGGCGCCGATGCCGGTCACCGGCGTGCGCGCGAGGTCGTACGCCATCAGGCCCGCGGAGCCGCGCAGGAACGCGAAGGGGGTGGCGGCCATCCGTCCGACACGGATCGGCGTGAGCTCGGGGATCCGGCCGCGGTTGGACTCCTCGACGGCGGCCGGTCCGTCGGGCCGGTCCGGGTCCGCCGCGAAGTCGCGGTGCGCGCTCCGCGGCACCTGCCCCCGCAGCGCCTTGCCCGCCGCCTTGGGCGTGCCGCCCGAGCCTCCCGCGGGCTCCGCGAACCCCGGCACCCGCGGCAGCCGCCGCGCCCCTGCCTCCGCGGACTTCCGCGTCCCGCCCTGCCGCGGCACCGCCACGTGATCCGATCCGCCCACGTCCGACCGCCTCCCCCATGCCGTGCCTCTGCCGTGCCTCGTATGTGATCGGTCACGACCGTACCGCCGGGCCGGAAAACCCGTCAGGGCCTGTGGAAAACCCTCAGCACGTGCACAACTCGCTCACTCCACGGGCCGGTTGCTCCCAGAACTCGAACCCCGGCCGTCACTTCCAGCCGTCACTTCCGGCCGTCACTTCCGGAACTCCTCCGGACACGTCCCGCCCTCGGCACCCAGATATGTCCCGGCCCAGTCGCCCAGCTCCCGCAGCGAAGGCTGCAGCGCGGCGCCCGCCGCCGAGAGCCGGTACGAGACGCGCAACGGCGGCCCTTCGTCGACCTGCCGTACGACGAGGCCGGCCGCGCCGAGCTCGGTCAGCCGGTCGGAGAGCATCCGCTCGCTGATGCCCGGAATGGCCCTTCGCAGGTCCGCGAAGTGTCGGGGGCCGCCCATCAGGACGGACACGATCAGCCCCGTCCAGCGCTTGCCCAGCAGTCCGAAGACGCGCGTCATGCCGATGTCGACCGTCGAACACCCGTGGGGTTCTTGGGTCACGGCGCCTCCCGCACACGCCTCGCTCATGTCTTCCCCGTTGCCCACCATGCCTCCAGGGTACTGCGTTCTCGTATGGGGGTGAAAAAAAGTAAGTACCTGTGCTATTAATAGTTACATACTCAATTACGGCTCCCTCAACCCTCGGGGGCGCCCTCAACCCTCACGGGAGAGAACCATGGCCACCCTGCTCCACATCGACTCCTCCGTCTTCGACGGCCAGGCCTCCGCGTCCCGCGCCGTCACGGACGCCTTCCGCAAGGCCTGGGAGGAGCAGCACCCGGAGGGCACCGTCGTCTACCGCGACCTGGCCGCGGCCCCGGTGCCGCACATCACCGCCGAGGCCCACGTGGCCGGCTTCGTCCCCGCCGACGCGCACACGCCGGAGCAGGCCGCCGCCTTCGCCGAGCGCGTCAAGCTCATCGAGGAGCTGGAGCAGGCGGACGCCATCCTGATCGGCGCCCCGATGTACAACTTCTCGATCCCCTCCACGCTGAAGGCGTGGCTGGACAACGTCATCCTCATGGGCCGCACCTCGGGCCCCGAGACCCAGTCCGCCAAGGGCACCCCGGTCACCGTCGTCGCCAGCCGCGGCGGCTCCTACGCGCCGGGCACCCCGCGCGAGGGCTTCGAGTACGTGCAGAACTTCCTGGGCGCGACCCTGCGCGACGGCCTCGGCCTCGACCTGGACTTCATCGTCCCGGAGCTGACGATGGCCCCGCAGAACCCGGCGATGGCCGAGCTCGTCCCGCTCTACGAGGCCTCCCGCGCCAAGGCCCTCACGGACGCCGAGGAAAAGGGCAAGACGCTCGCCTCCCGCTTCGCCGCCTGAGCACGCGCGACCACGCGCGCGTAGTGAGCGTGACATAACCCACAGGGCCCCACGACCGACCGGTTCGTGGGGCCCTGTGGGCATGCGCACCCACCTGTGGCGGGCAACTTTGTCGAGCAACGCAAAAGCCCCGCAGATCCAAGGATCTGCGGGGCTTTTCACTGTGCGCGAGGGGGGATTTGAACCCCCACGTCCCGAAGGACACTGGCACCTGAAGCCAGCGCGTCTGCCGTTCCGCCACTCGCGCAATCGAGTGTGTCTTCCGAACTCTGCGCCCTTTCGGGCCCGGCGCCTTCCGACGAACAAAACATTAGCACGCTGCAGACGGCGGATTCACATCCGTTCAACCGGCCCCCCACCGGGCATCCGGAGCCGGATCGCCCACAGCCCACAGCCGCGTACGGGACACTGTTCAGAGGCCACCTCTACGATCCCCAGACAAGGGGCCCGGTTGAGGGGCTGTGAGCGTCGACACTCATCGAGCAGGCGGACAGGGGGAACCAGCCGATTTCCCGACGCGTGGATACGATCAGTAAGCAGTACCAAGCAGGCAGGACCGCAAAGAAGGAGGAGGTGCCCCATGGGAGTCCTGAAGAAGTTTGAACAGCGCCTCGAGGGGCTGGTCAACGGCACCTTCGCCAAGGTCTTCAAGTCCGAGGTGCAGCCCGTCGAGATCGCCGGGGCGCTGCAGCGCGAGTGCGACAACAACGCCACGATCTGGAACCGCGACCGGACGGTCGTCCCCAATGACTTCATCGTGGAACTCAGCGCGCCCGACTACGAGCGCCTGAGCCCCTACTCGGGGCAGCTCGGTGACGAGCTGTCAGGCATGGTGCGCGACTACGCGAAGCAGCAGCGCTACAGCTTCATGGGCCCCATCAAGGTGCACCTGGAGAAGGCGGACGACCTGGACACGGGTCTGTACCGGGTACGCAGCCGCACCCTCGCGTCCTCCACCAGCCAGGACAGGCCGGCACAGCAGCAGCGCCCCGCCCCGGCCGCCCGGCCGAACCAGGCGCCCGGTGGCTACGGATACCCGCAGCCCACCGCGGCCCCGCCGATGCCCTCCGCCCCGCCGCCGGCCCGTCCGGCGCAGGCATCCCAGCCGGCACCCGCGGCACAGGGACAGCAGCCCGACGCGGGCCCGCTGCCCGGCGCCCGCATGCGCCACTGGATCGAGATCAATGGCTCACGCCACCAGATCTCCCGCGCCACCCTCGTGCTCGGCCGGTCCACCGAGGCCGACGTGCGGATCGACGACCCCGGCGTATCGCGCCGGCACTGCGAGATCCGGACCGGAACGCCCTCGACGATCCAGGATCTCGGATCCACCAACGGCATCGTGGTGGACGGGCAGCACACCACCCGCGCTACGCTCCGCGACGGCTCGCGGATCGTCGTGGGCCAAACCACCATCGTTTATCGGCAAGCCGAAGGGTGAAGCGGGGGCAATGTCAGAGCTGACCCTGACGGTCATGCGGCTGGGTTTCCTGGCCGTTCTGTGGCTGTTCGTGATCGTGGCCGTCCAGGTCATCCGCAGCGACCTGTTCGGTACGCGCGTCACCGCACGCGGCTCGCGCCGTGAAAGCGGGCGCGCGCAACAGGCCGCACGACAGGCCGCTGCGCCTCCGCAGCAGCGGCAACAGCAGCAAGGGGGCGGCGGCCGCCAGCGGCGCGGTGCCCCCACCAAGCTGGTCGTCTCCGAAGGCACGCTCACCGGTACGACGGTGGCGCTGCAGGGGCAGACGATCACGCTCGGCCGTGCGCACGACAGCACGATCGTGCTCGACGACGACTACGCGTCGAGCCGGCATGCCAGGATCTACCCGGACCGGGACGGCCAGTGGATCGTCGAGGATCTCGGGTCCACCAACGGCACATATCTCGACCGGACCCGCCTCACGACGCCCCAGCCGATTCCGCTGGGCGCGCCGATCCGCATCGGCAAGACCGTCATCGAGCTGCGGAAGTAGTGCTACGTCATGAATGAGCGCGAGCGGGCCGACGCGGACGTCCGGGCCCTTGCTGCCCCGGACCCCGGCGCGCTCCCGACCGGAGGGTGGGCAGTGTGGTTCGACACGACCGGCTGTACCCGGAGTCTGAGCCGGCTGGGCAGGTGCGCATGAGTCTGTCACTGCGCTTCGCCGCCGGATCACACAAAGGCATGATCCGCGAGGGCAACGAGGACTCCGGCTACGCCGGCCCCCGACTGCTCGCGATCGCCGACGGCATGGGCGGCCAGGCCGCCGGTGAGGTCGCCTCGTCCGAGGTGATCTCCACCATCGTCGCGCTCGACGACGACGTGCCCGGGTCGGACATCCTGACCTCGCTCGGCACCGCCGTGCAGCGGGCCAACGACCAGCTCCGGATGATGGTCGAGGAGGACCCCCAGCTCGAGGGCATGGGGACCACCCTGACCGCGCTGCTGTGGACGGGCCAGCGGCTCGGCCTCGTACACGTCGGCGACTCGCGCGCGTACCTGCTGCGCGACGGCGTGCTGACGCAGATCACCCAGGACCACACGTGGGTGCAGCGCCTCGTCGACGAGGGCCGCATCACGGAAGAGGAAGCCACCACGCACCCGCAGCGCTCGCTGCTCATGCGCGCGCTGGGCAGCGGCGACCACGTCGAACCCGACCTCTCCATCCGTGAGGTCCGGGCCGGCGACCGGTACCTGATCTGCTCCGACGGCCTCTCCGGCGTCGTCTCCCACCAGACGATGGAGGAGACCCTCGCCAGCTACCAGGGCCCGCAGGAGACGGTCCAGGACCTGATCCAGCTGGCGCTGCGCGGCGGCGGACCCGACAACATCACCGTGATCATCGCGGACGTCCTCGACATCGACAGCGGGGACACCCTCGCCGGTCACCTCTCCGACGCCCCCGTGGTCGTCGGCGCCGTCGCCGAGAACCAGCAGGCGCTGCACGAAGGCAGCGCGATGGAGACCCCCGCGGGCCGCGCCGCCGGACTCGGCCGCCAGGCCACCGGCGGATCCCCCGGCGGGGGCGGCGAGTTCGGTCCGCCTGACAGCGGCGCCGTGGAGGGTCTCTCCTACTCGGACGAGGACTTCGTGAAGCCGCGGCCCCGCCGCAGGTGGCTCAAGAGATCCCTCTACACGGTGCTCGCGCTGGCCGTCATCGGCGGTGGCCTCTACGGCGGCTACCGCTGGACACAGACGCAGTACTACGTAGGCACCAACGAGGCGCACGTGGCGCTGTACCGCGGCATCAGTCAGGACCTCGCCTGGGTGAGCCTGTCCAACGTCGAGAAGGACCACCCGGAGATCCAGCTCAAGTACCTGCCGCCGTACCAGCGCAAGCAGGTCGACGCGACCATCGCCGAAGGTGACCTGGCCGCCGCCCAGGACAAGATCCAGGAACTGTCCGCGCAGGCCACCGCATGCGAGAAGCAGGCCGCACGGGACAAGGCCGAGAACGAGAAGAACGCGAAGACCGGCGAGGGCGAAGCAGGCGGAACCTCCACAGGAGGCACGGCGTCCCAGGCGTCGTTCCGCACCGACACACCCACGCCGAACCCGTCGTCGTCCGGCAAGTCCAAGACCTCTCCCACGCCCACCCCTGGCCCCACTCTTTCCGAGGAAGAGCAGCAGCTGGCCAAGGCGTGCGCACAGCAGTAGAAGCCGTTGGGGGCCTCAGCACGCCATGAGTAGTAACTCCACGACCCATACGTCGACCATTGGAGCGATCGGAGCACCCAGCCGACGCAACACCGAGCTGGCACTGCTCGTGTTCGCCGTGATCATCCCGGTGTTCGCGTACGCCAATGTCGGCCTCGCCCTCGACGGCGAGGTCCCCACAGGCCTGCTCGGCTACGGTCTTGGCCTCGGCCTGCTCGCGGGCGTCGCCCACATCGTCGTACGGAAGTTCGCGGCGTATGCGGACCCCCTGATGCTGCCGCTGGCCACCCTGCTCAACGGGCTCGGCCTGGTGGTCATCTGGCGGCTCGACCAGTCGAAGCTGCTCCAGTCGATCGACCAGGCGGGCAGCGCCGCGCCGAAGCAGCTGATGTACACGGCCATGGGCATCGCGCTCTTCATCGTCGTGCTGATCTTTCTCAAGGACCACCGCGCCCTGCAGCGCTACACCTACATCTCCATGCTCGGCGCCGTGATCCTGCTGCTGCTCCCGCTGGTTCCCGGCCTCGGCCAGAACATCTTCGGCGCGCGGATCTGGATCAACATCGGCGGATTCTCCATCCAGCCCGGTGAGTTCGCGAAGATCGTGCTCGCGATCTTCTTCGCCGGCTACCTGATGGTGAAGCGGGACGCCCTGGCACTCGCCTCACGCCGCTTCATGGGCCTGTACCTGCCGCGCGGCCGCGACCTCGGACCGATCCTCGTCGTCTGGGGGATCTCGATCGTCATCCTGGTCTTCGAGACCGACCTCGGTACGTCGCTGCTGTTCTTCGGAATGTTCATCATCATGCTGTACGTCGCCACCGAGCGGACCAGCTGGATCGTCTTCGGTCTGCTGATGTCCGCGGTCGGCGCCGTCGGTGTGGCCACGTTCGAGCCGCACATCCAGCAGCGCGTCGACGCCTGGCTCGACCCGATGAAGGAGTACATGCTCAGCCAGCAGGGCGTGGCAGGCCACTCCGAGCAGGCGATGCAGGCACTGTGGGCCTTCGGTTCCGGCGGCACCCTCGGCACCGGCTGGGGCCAGGGCCACTCCGAGCTCATCCGCTTCGCCGCGAACTCCGACTTCATCCTCGCCACCTTCGGCGAGGAGCTGGGCCTCGCAGGCCTGATGGCGCTGCTGCTGATCTACGCACTGATCGTGGAGCGCGGCGTACGCACCGCGCTCGCGGCCCGCGACCCCTTCGGCAAGCTGCTCGCCGTCGGCCTGTCCGGCGCCTTCGCGCTGCAGGTCTTCGTCGTCGCCGGCGGTGTCATGGGACTCATCCCGCTGACCGGTATGACGATGCCCTTCCTCGCGTACGGCGGCTCCTCCGTCATCGCCAACTGGGCGCTCATCGGCATCCTGATCCGGATCAGCGACACCGCGCGGCGGCCCGCGCCGAGCCCCACGCCAAGTCCCGACGCCGAGATGACCCAGGTGGTCCGACCGTGAACAAGCCCCTGCGCCGCATCGCGATCTTCTGCGGACTCCTGGTCCTCGGCCTCCTGATCCGCGACAACTGGCTCCAGTACGTGAAGGCCGACTCGCTCGCCTCCGACAAGGACAACCGTCGCGTCGCCATCGAGCGGTACTCGACGCCGCGCGGCGACATCATCGTCGACGGCAAGTCCATCACCGGCTCCAAGGCGACCACCGGCACCGACCTCAAGTACAAGCGGACCTGGAAGGACGGGCCCATGTGGTCGCCCGTCACCGGCTACGCCTCGCAGGTCGTCGGCGCCAGCCAGATCGAGAACCTCGAGGACGGCATCCTCAGCGGCAACGACGACCGCCTCTTCTTCCGCAACACCCTCGACATGATCACGGGCAAGCAGAAGGAGGGCGGCAACGTCGTCACCACCCTCAACGCCGCCGCGCAGAAGGCCGCCTACGACGGCCTGAAGAACCGCGGCAAGGGTGCCGTCGCCGCCATCGAGCCGTCCACCGGCAAGATCCTCGCGCTCGCCTCCACGCCGTCGTACGACCCCTCGTCCTTCGCCGGGAACTCCACCGACGACAGCAAGACGTTCACGGACCTCGACAAGGACAAGGACAAGCCGCTCCTGAACCGCGCGCTGCGCGAGACGTACCCGCCGGGTTCGACGTTCAAGCTGGTGACGGCCGCGGCCGCGCTGGAGAGCGGGAACTACGAACCGGACCAGAAGACGGACACCCCGCTGCCGTGGACCATGCCGGGCACCACGACGCCGCTGCCGAACGAGGGCAACATCCCTTGCAAGAACGCGACACTGCGGGTCGCCCTCAAGGTCTCCTGCAACACCGTCTTCGGCAAGATCGGCTCTGACCTCGGCAACGACGCGATGCGCGAGGAGGCCGACAAGTTCGGCTTCAACAAGGAGCAGTTCATCCCGGTCCGCTCGAACGCGTCGAACTTCGACGACGACATGAACAAGTCGGAGACCGCGCTCTCCTCGATCGGCCAGTTCAACACCGCCACGACGCCGCTGCAGATGGCGATGGTCGCTTCGGCGATCGCCAACGACGGCAAGCTCATGGACCCGTACATGGTGGACGAGCTGAAGGCCCCGAGCCTCGACACCATCGACAAGACGGACCCGAAGGAGCTGAGCCGGCCGCTCACCGAGGAGAACGCGCAGAAGCTCCAGTCGATGATGGAGACCGTCGTCAACGACGGAACGGGCTCCAACGCCAAGATCGACGACGTCACCGTCGGCGGCAAGACCGGTACCGCCCAGCACGGCGTCGACAACAGCGAGAGGCCGTACGCCTGGTTCGTCTCCTACGCCAAGACGGACTCCGGTTCGCCGGTGGCCGTGGCCGTGGTCGTCGAGGACAGCGCGGCCGGCCGCCAGGACATCTCCGGCGGTGGCCTGGCCGCGCCGATCGCGCGAGACGTGATGAAGGCGGTAGTGGACAGCAAGCAGTGACTCGAGAGACCCCGGCTTCACCGCCCCTTGTGAGCCGGGTCACTCACCGTTCACATAGACGCACGTGGCGATACCGGTCCTGTCACGGGTCACGGTGGCGGCCAGGTCACGCTGGGCAAGCCGGGTACGGTATGCCCGGACAGCACACCGGCAGCGCCCGCACGGGACGGTCGGGACCGACGGAGAGGGCTGGTAGGTAATGGAAGAGCCGCGTCGCCTCGGCGGCCGGTACGAGCTGGGCCAGGTGCTCGGCCGTGGTGGCATGGCGGAGGTCTACCTCGCCCATGACACCCGGCTCGGCCGCACCGTGGCGGTGAAGACGCTGCGGGTGGACCTCGCGCGCGACCCGTCGTTCCAGGCCCGGTTCCGCCGGGAGGCCCAGTCGGCCGCCTCGCTCAACCATCCCGCGATCGTGGCGGTGTACGACACGGGCGAGGACTACGTCGACCAGATCTCGATCCCGTACATCGTGATGGAGTACGTCGACGGTTCCACGCTCAGAGAGCTGCTGCACTCCGGCCGCAAGCTGCTGCCCGAGCGGGCCATGGAGATGACCGTCGGCATCCTCCAGGCGCTCGAGTACTCGCACCGCGCCGGCATCGTGCACCGCGACATCAAGCCGGCCAACGTCATGCTGACCCGCAACGGTCAGGTGAAGGTCATGGACTTCGGCATCGCCCGCGCGATGGGCGACGCCGGCATGACGATGACGCAGACCGCGGCGGTCATCGGCACCGCGCAGTACCTGTCGCCCGAGCAGGCCAAGGGCGAGCAGGTCGACGCGCGCTCCGACCTGTACTCGACGGGCTGCCTACTGTACGAACTGCTCACCGTGCGGCCACCGTTCGTCGGCGACTCCCCGGTCGCGGTCGCCTACCAGCACGTCCGCGAGGAGGCCCAGGCCCCCTCGGTCTTCGACTCCGAGATCACGCCCGAGATGGACGCCATCGTCCTCAAGGCGCTGACCAAGGACCCCGACTACCGCTACCAGTCGGCCGACGAGATGCGCGCCGACATCGAGGCCTGCCTCGACGGCCGGCCGGTCGCCGCCACCGCCGCCATGGGCGCGGTCGGCTACGGCGGGGGCCACCCCGACGACCAGCAGACCGCGATGCTGCGCCCGCAGAACGGTGCGGGCCAGACGTCGATGCTGCCGCCGACCAACCCGGACGACGGTGGCTTCGGCTACGACGAGCGGGGCGACCGGCGCAGACAGGGCAAGAACCGCACGTCGACGATCTTCCTGGTGCTCGCGGGCATCCTGGTGCTCGTCGGCGCCGTCCTGATCGGCAGAGAGATCTTCGGAGGCGGCGGGGCCGGCAACGAGTCGTTCAAGGCCCCGAACTTCGTCGGCAAGACCGTCGGCGAGGCCGAGAAGATGGCCGAGAACCGCGACCTCAAGCTGGACTCCAGCAAGTCGGGCCCCTGCGAGGACTACCCCAAGGGCCAGATCTGCACGCAGAACCCGAAGTCCGGCACCACGGTCGAGAAGAACGACACGGTCACGGTGTCGGTCTCGACGGGCGCGCCCAAGATCTCCATCCCGGACGTCACGGGCCTCTCGTACGACGAGGCCCGCTCCGAGCTGAACGACAAGGGCTTCGACAACATCACCAAGACCACCGAGGAGTCCGAGCGGACGCCCGGCACGGTCACCAAGCAGGACCCCGCGAGCGGCAAGGTCGAAAAGGGCACCGAGATCACCCTGACCGTCGCCAAGAAGAAGGCGCTCGTCACCGTCCCGAACGTGGCCGGCGGCAACCTCTCCTGCGACGAGGCCACCCAGCAGCTCGAGGACAGCAACCTGAAGGCGACCTGCACCGAGGAGGAGAGCACCGCGGCCGAGCCCGGCAAGGTCTTCGCCCAGAGCCTCCAGGCCGACAGCCAGGCGGAGCCCGGCTCCACCGTCACGCTGAAGGTCGCCAAGGAGGGCGCGCAGACCCCGGTCCCGAACGTGGTCGGCCAGAAGGTCAAGGACGCCAAGAAGATCCTGGACGACGCCGGCTTCAAGAACGTCCAGTTCGCCGACGGCGCCGACCAGGGCGACGAGGCCCGCGTCATCACCCAGGACCCGGCGGCCAACACCGCGTCCGACCCCGCCAACACCACGGTCACCCTGACCACGGTCGGCGGCGGCAACGGCGGGAACGACAACGGCGGCATCTTCGGCGGCAACCTCGGCGGCTGACGCCCCGCACCTGCTGCACGGTCGGAGCCCCGGCCCCCTCTACGTGAGGGGGCCGGGGCTCCGGCACATTTACCGACACCGCACCACGGCGCACCCCACTCACACGCAGATACGAACCTCGCCCATACCTTCATACGATCCGATCCGTTATCCGGACACCACACCTCCCAAACGGAAGGGAACTCCGGTGATCAACGAATCGGCCCTGCTCGAATCCAAGTCCCTGCGCAACAGCGTGCTCGCCCGCACCGACGTACTCGACAAGGTGAAGGCCCTGTCCCTGCTGCCGGACGGCATGCATGTGACGACGGCGATGTTGGCGGCGTACTTCGAAGTAGCAGAGACCGTCATCAACAACCTGCTCAGCCGCCACCGACAGGAACTCACCTCCAACGGACTACGTGTGCTGCGAGGCGCTGATCTGCGCGAATTTAAGGAACTCAACTTGAGTTCCCATCCCGGCACTTATCCACAGCCTCGCTCCAGCCTGGCCCTCTACTCCCGCCGAGCCGTCCTCAACATCGCCATGCTGCTGCGCGACAGCGACGTCGCCCGCCAAGTCCGCACCTACCTCCTCGACATGGAGTACCTGGCCCGCACCCAACCAGTCGACCCAGTCGGCACTCAGGACGCGGCAAGCTTCGACGCGCTCGACGCCCGCATCGACCAACGCATCGCCGACACGCTCGGCAAGACCGTCGTCCCGATGTTCAACGCCCTGATCGAAGCCTCCGGCGAGCACCGCCGCGAGCTGCTCGCCCTGCGCGCAGACATCCAGCACGTAGAGCGCCGGATGCGCCGCCACCACGCCCGGCTCCAGAGGCTGGATGTATCTGTGGCGAACAGCACCCACGCCATCACCATGGCGGCCATGGACGCAATGAACGGCTCGGAGCAAGAGGTTCGCCACAGAGACCGGCGCATCCTGAAGTGACAAAGGGCCCGAAGTCGCAAAAACAAGTTGCGGCTTCGGGCCCCGCCCATCGTAAGGGCAGCGCCAACCGCCCTACCGCAGTTCCTTCGGTGGCGTACGGTCGCCGTCCACCTTGTCGACCCGCTCCAGCTCGCCCCACACCACGTAGCGGTACGTGGACGTGTAGACCGGCGTGCAGGTCGTCAGCGTGATGTACTTCCCGGCCTTCTTCTT
The DNA here is from genome assembly GCF_040295505.1 of Streptomyces sp. NPDC002790. Taxonomy (NCBI): domain Bacteria; kingdom Bacillati; phylum Actinomycetota; class Actinomycetes; order Kitasatosporales; family Streptomycetaceae; genus Streptomyces; species Streptomyces sp. NPDC002790. Next base: position 45,714 of record NZ_JBEOVM010000033.1, read on the forward strand.
CCCCGACTCCTTGGGCACCTGGTCGAGGACGTCCACGTTGTACTTCGATGTCTCCGGGAGGATGTTGTAGACCTTGTAGACGTACCAGTCGTCCTTCGTCTCGAAGACGATCGGGTCGCCCTTCTCGATCTTGTCGATGTTGTGGAACTTGGCGCCGTGTCCGTCCCGGTGCGCGGCCAGCGAGAAGTTGCCGTTCTTCCCGTTCATCGGCAGCGCCGCCTTCACGGGGTCCTTGTAGTAGCCGGCGACACCGTCGTTGAGGATCTTGGCGTCGGTGCCCTTCTCGACCAGCATGTCGCCCTTGCTCATCGCGGGAACGTGCAGGAAGCCGATGCCGTTCTTGGTGTCCAGGGCGCCGGGACCGCTGCTGCCCTTCCACTGGTCACGGACCTTGTCGCCCTGCCTGCCCGCCTCGCGATCGGCGACGACGTTCGTCCACCACAGTGAATAGGCGACGAATAGACCGAGGATCACGCCCGCGGTGATGAGCAGTTCACCGAAGACACTGACGGCGGTCGCGATCTTGCCGCGCCGGGGCGAGGGCGAAGGCGAAGAGCCGTTCGGTGCGGCTTCTTCCCCACGGTCGGTCGTCGCTGCCACTGCGTCATGCCCCGTCTCTGTGCGCCGTACTGCCCGATGCCTGGTGCCCGGAGTTCCCCGGTTATTCGACGAGCGCGTCCGGCTTGCCCTTGCTCCGCGGACGCTCCTCGACCATCTTGCCCCAGACGATCATTCGATACGTACTGGTGAATTCCGGAGTGCACGTCGTCAGAGTGATGTAGCGCCCCGCCTTGGTGAATCCGGAGCCCGCCGGGATCGGGTTGAGCACAGCGGTGTTCGACGGCATCGTCTGCGGGAGGATGCTCGCCATTTTGTACACGTAGTACTTGTCCTGCGTCTCGACCACGATCGGGTCACCCGGCTCAAGACGGTTGATGAAGCGGAACGGCTCGCCATGAGTGTTGCGGTGCCCGGCGACCGCGAAGTTCCCCTTCTTCGCGTCCGGCATCGCCGTCGGAATGCTGTCCTTGTCGTAGTGCCCGACCATGCCCTTGTCGAGCACCTGCGGCTTGCTGATCCCCTCGGCGATCGGCACGACGACGTCCAGCTTCGGGATGTAGAGGATCGCGAAGCCCTGCCCCGGCTCGAACGCGCCGGGCTTGCGCTTGCCGTTGGCCCAGTCGTCCTCGAGGCTGTGCCGGGCGCTGCCGGCGATGTCGTGGGCCCTTATGTTCGACCACCACAGCTGGTAGGTGACGAACAACAGCATCAACACCCCGAGGCTGATGAAGACTTCGCCGACCGCTCGGCTCGCGATCACGCCCGCACCCGGCTTGGCCGCCCGCGCCGCGGCCCGCGCCTCGACCCGGGACAGCGGCTTGCCGTCCGCCCCCGGCTCCGACTCCTGCTCCGTCGCGGGCGCGGCCGAGTGCCGTCCCGCACCCCGCTTGGCGGCCTTCCTGCGCGCGGCGCGGCCACCGGTGGGCGGCGCGGTCTCGACTATTCGCCGAGTGTCCGCGGTGCGCAGGGCAACGGTCTCGTCGTCCCGCACCAGCCGAGGCTCCGGCTCTTCCTGTACGGGAGTGGGGACGGACTCTCGGGTTACGGCCTCTCGGGCTACGGGCGGCGGCTCCGGGGTCCGGCGCGCGGCCGCGGACGCCTGCTCCTGGGCCTGCTCCTGCGCGCTCCCGTACCAGTCCTGGGCGTACCCCTGCGGGTCGTACCACTCGGGCTCCGGCTCCAGGCGGCGCTTCGACTCCTCGCCCCGCCGCTGCCCCTGCCGGCGCTCCGGCTCCGGCTGTGGCGCCTGCTCCTGCCCTCCCGACGGCCGGAACCACGGCGACGGGTGCTGCCCCGGCAGCGGGTCGTTCAGCGGGTCGTCGAGGCGACGCACCGCATCCTCGAACCCGCCGGCCTCACCGTCCTGCTCGGGGCGCAACGCGGTCACGCCGATGCCCTGCCCACGACCGGCGCGAGCCCGGCAGATCTGGCCACAGCGCCCTGGTCCCCGCACTCGACGAGCCAGTTCGCGAGCATCAGGTGCCCGTGCTCGGTGAGCACCGACTCGGGGTGGAACTGCACGCCCTCGACGGGCAGTTCACGGTGGCGCAGCCCCATGATGATGCCGTCCTCGGTACGAGCCGTGACCTCCAGCTCCTCCGGTACGGTGCCGGGCTCCGCGGCCAGCGAGTGGTAGCGGGTGGCCGTGAACGGGTCGGGGAGGCCCGCGAAGACGCCCTTGCCCGAGTGCCCGACGAGCGAGGTCTTGCCGTGCAGCAGCTCGGGGGCGCGGTCCACCACGCCGCCGTACGCCACCTGCATCGACTGCATGCCGAGGCAGACACCGAAGACGGGCACACCGGTCGCCGCGCAGTGCCGCACCATCTCGATGCAGACACCGGCCTGTTCGGGGGCGCCGGGACCCGGGCTGAGCAGCACGCCGTCGAACCCGTCCTGCGCGTGCGAGGTCGTCACCTCGTCGTTGCGCACCACCTCGCACTCGGCACCCAGCTGGTACAGGTACTGGACGAGGTTGAAGACGAAGCTGTCGTAGTTGTCGACGACGAGAATGCGGGTCTTTCGGGTGCTCACTGGCCGTTCACCGTCACATCGTTGAAGGGCAGCAGCGGCTCGGCCCAGGGGAAGATGTACTGGAAGAGGACGTACACGACCGCCAGGGCCAGCAGGACCGAGATCCCCGCCCTCACCCAGGTGTTCCCCGGCAGATGCCGCCAGATCCAGCCGTACATGCCGGGCTCCCCTTCCACCGTTCTGCGATTACGGCACCAGACTAACGGCGCAAGGCTTTCGGTTTGCCTGCCTCCACAGGCTGAGTGGCATCAAGATGCGCCCAGACGATCAGCCGGTGACTGTGGCCCCACTCCGGCTCACACGTCGTCAGCGTCAAATAGCGCCCCGGCTCCTCGTAACCGGACTTGCGCGGCACCGGGTCGATCACTCCGACATCACTGGGCAGCGTCTTGTACGGCTTGGTGTCGATGACGTACGTGAACCAGGTGGTCCCGTCGGTGAGCACGACCGGGTCACCCGGCCTGAGCTTCGGGAAGTCCTTGAACGGGTCGCCGTACGTGCGCCGGTGCCCCGCGACCGCGAAGTTCCCCTTCTCCCCAAGCTGGGCCGTGCCGGCGTAGTGCCCGAGCCCCTTCTTGAGAGTGCCGACCTTCGTGTTCTGCAGCACGGGCTTGTTCCACGTGAAACCGAGCCGCGGGATGTACATCACACCGAAGGGATCGCCATCCTTGTACGGGCTTTGCTTCGGCGGCGCCGTACTGGTCTGCCCCTCGGGCGCCGCGCTGGCCACCGGCCGCTTCGCCCACTGGTCCTGGAGGTCGTCGATCTGACTGCCCATCGCACTGTCCGCCTTCACACCGGTCCAGAACAGCACGTACGCGACGAACAGCACGATCAAGGCGCCGACGGTGATGCAGAGTTCACTGAATGTCCTGATGGCGACACGTACCGACACAGGCCCCCCAGTACGGCGGCTACTCCATGGCTACTTCACGGGCTTCGCGTAGTGGAGATCCACTGTGCCCGAGTAACCGGGAAGAGTCATCGCCCCGTCGTCCTCGACTTTCCAGCCGAGCCCGTACGCGTTCACGTACAGCATGTAGTTCTGGATCTCGGGCGAGGCCGCGACCGTCTGCTTCAGCTTCTCCGGATCCCCGACCGCGGTGATCTTGTACGGGGGCGAGTAGACCCGGCCCTGGAGGATCAGGGTGTTGCCGACGCAGCGGACGGCGGACGTGGAGATGAGGCGCTGGTCCATGACCTTGATGCCCTTGGCGCCGCCGTGCCACAGCGCGTTCACCACGGCCTGCAGGTCCTGCTGGTGGATGACCAGGTCGTTGGGCTGGGGGTCGGGGTAGCCGGGCAGCTTGGGGGCCGCGTTCGGCGGGGCGTCGTCGAGTGTGACGGAGATCGCCTCACCCTTCACCTTCATCGTCCCCGAAGCCTTCTCCAGACCGGTCAGCTTCTTGTCGTCGGCCTCGGTGGAGCCGTTGTCGCGCTCGGCGAGGCGCTCGACGTCACCGCGGACCCCGCTGTTGACCGCTTCCAGATCCTTGTTCTTACGGCTGCGCTCCTGGATGAGGTCGGAGAGCTTCAGCAGGGACCCGTCCGTCCGGATATTGGTGCCCTTGGCCGTATTGAAACTGGTGAAAAAGATGAGGCCGGCGAGCGCGAAGACGCCAACGGTGAGCAAGCGCACGGGCCGCAGGCGCCCACGGGCGGAGCTCTTGGCAGAGTCGACGGAATTGCTCAACGTACCCTTATCTCCTTCGACGCCACGGAAGCACTACGCTAACGGACGCCCGGAGGAGCACGGGGATTCCCCACAAGTTCCCCTTGTACGCTGCTCCAGAGCCAGCCCACGTACTCTGCGCGGCCACGCAGCGCATCGACAGGAGAGACCCTCGTGCCGAAGTCACGTATCCGCAAGAAAGCCGACTACACGCCGCCCACGGCGTCGAAGCAGGCAGCCAATATCAAGCTGACCAACCGCGGTTGGGTGGCCCCGGCGATGCTGGCGCTTTTCCTCATCGGACTCGTCTGGATCGTCGTCTTCTACGTGGCCGACGGCACGCTGCCGATCAAGGCGCTCGGCAACTGGAACATCGTCGTGGGCTTCGGCTTCATCGCCGGCGGCTTCGGCGTCTCCACCCAGTGGAAGTAGCTCTCCCCTGAGCTATCCACCGAGTTATCCACAGATTTTGATGAACCATCCACAGCCGTGGAAAAGGTCGCATGATCTGTGGATAACCCTCCGGCTGTTGACGCCGGTATGACTGCCTCAACCCCACTCGACCACCTGTTCGCCCCTTGTCCCTCCTGGTCAAACCCAGGTTGACGACAAGGGGCACAGTTGTTCCCCACAGGATGCACAAGATCCGCCACTCGCTGTGGACAACCTGGCTCATCATCCGTGGATAACCGGGCTCAGGTGAGCTGCGCGGTCCTGACGACGACGGTGACCAGCACGGCGACCAGAACCAGCGCACAGGCCCCGTACTGCACGAGCGCACGACGCTCGCGCGGGGCGTGGACCATCGCGTACCCGACGATCAGGCCGCCGACGAGGCCGCCGATGTGCGCCTGCCAGGCAATGTTGAAGGCCGGGTTGAACGTGAAGATCAGGTTGATCACGAGCAGCGCGATGACCGGCCGCAGATCGTAGTTGAGCCGCCGCATCAGGATTGCCGTCGCACCGAACAGGCCGAAGATCGCACCGGAGGCGCCGAGCGAGGGCTGGTTCTGCGCGGCGAGCAGATAGGTCAGGGCGCTGCCGGCGAGGCCCGAGACCAGATACAGCGCGATGTAGCGGGCGCGTCCGAGGGCCGCTTCCAGCGGGCCGCCGATCCACCACAGGCTGAGCATGTTGAAGGCGATGTGGACGTAACTGCCGTGCAGGAACATCGCGGTGAGCAGCCGGTACCACTGCCCCTCCGCGACGCCTTCGAGGCCGCCGAGGTCGGGAACCCAGGCGAGGCCGAGCATCTCGAACCGCTCGGTGAACCGGTCGCCGACCGTCATCTGCACGACGAACAAGGCCACGCAGAGCCCGAGCAGCACCTTGGTGACCAGGCGCGGATCGGAGGTGACCGTGCCGCCCGCCATCGTCCTGGGCTGGTTGGCGCTCGGCGCGTGCCCGGTCCCCGAGCCGCTGCGCACGCACTCCGGGCAGTGGAACCCGACGGATGCGCTGACCATGCACTCGGGGCAGATGGGCCGTTCACAGCGGGTGCAGCTGATGCCGGTCGGGCGGTCCGGGTGCCGGTAGCAGCCGGGCAGGCCCTCGGCGTCCTTCGGTTCCTGCGGGCTGCCGGGCGCCTGGTCCATGGCGGTCGTCCCCTCGGGTCTCTGGTCGGGTGGTGGGGTGTGGTGACGTCGGCACCGCGCGGCTGCGCAACGCGCCGCCCCGCCCCCGTGCCTACGAACAGGCGACGGACGAGCGGGGCGCTTTAGTTCCCTGCGGGGACTATCGGGTCTTTACCGAGTCCTACCGAGTCTCTATCGGGTTTCTACGAGGACGGACTCGATGACGACGTCGTTGACCGGCCGGTCGGTGCGCGGGTTGGTCTGCGTACCGGCGATCGCGTCGACGGTCTTCTGGCTGGCCTCGTCGACGATCTCACCGAAGATCGTGTGCTTGCGGGTCAGCCAGGCGGTGGACGAGACGGTGATGAAGAACTGCGAACCGTTCGTGCCGGGTCCCGCGTTGGCCATCGCCAGCAGGTACGGCTTGGTGAAGGCCAGGTCGGGGTGGAACTCGTCCTCGAACTGGTAGCCGGGGCCGCCCGTTCCGTTGCCCAGCGGGTCGCCGCCCTGGATCATGAAGCCGCCGATGACGCGGTGGAAGATCGTGCCGTCGTAGAGGGGCGCCGTGGACTTCTCCCCGGTCTCCGGGTTGGTCCATTCACGCTCGCCCTTGGCGAGCTCCACGAAGTTCTTGACCGTCTTGGGAGTGTGGTTCGGCAGCAGCCGGACCTCGATGTCGCCCTGGTTGGTCCTGAGAGTGGCGTACAGCTGCTCGGCCACGATCTGCCTTCCGTTGACATTTGTGCACACCGATCCTCGCACGGCGTCCGTCCGGGGCCCCCGGGCGGACGTGTCAGGGTCGTGTGGGGGTTTCAGCCGCCGAAAACCGGTCTACTCGCAGTCGAAGAGGCGCGCCCCGCCGCGATCCGTGGCATTGTCGTCGCCAAGTCCCTTTATCAAGCCGTACCAAGCCTTACCACCGCATTGACGCTCCTGGCAGGCATGATCCATATAAGGGTGGAAAGGTGAAAACCTGTACGCCACCGAGGAGGAGGATCCTGTGACCCGCATCGACAGCGTGCGCGCCGCGACCGGCTCGGCGAAGGACAGCGTGCTGCATGCCGCGGAAGTGGTGGCCCCCTACGCCGAGTCGGCCAGGGACCGGGCCACGACGTACGCGCAAGAGGCGCGCGTCACGCTCGGGCCCAAGGTTTCGCAGGCAGCGCACCAGGCGCGTGCCCAGTACGACACGCACCTCGCTCCACGCCTCGAGCAGGCGCGGACGCATGTCCCGCCGAAGCTCGACCACGCCGCGCACGACGCGGCGTCCCGCACCCGTGAGGCCGCCCGGCAGGCTGCGGCGTACTCGAAGCCGCGCATCGAGCAGGCGGTGGCCGCGGCCGAGCCGGCTCGCAAGGAGGCCGCGGCGCGAAGCAGCGCCGCCTACTCCGGGCTGCGCGGCGATGTCTCGCCGAAGGAGATCCGCAAGCTTGTGCGCAAGCACGAGCGCCGGTCCCGCTCCGGGCGCCTCGCCAAGCGGCTCGTCGTGCTCGGCATCATCGCGGGTGGCGCGTTCGCCGCGTGGAAGTGGTGGGACAAGCAGGCCAACCCGGACTGGCTGGTGGAACCGCCCGCCGCCACCGAGGTTCCCGACAGTGCTCCGCTGACCTCCGTCGACGGCAGCGGTCGGGATGTCCTCGACCCGGAAGTAGAGGCGAAGCAGGCCGAGGCGGACACCGGCCCGGAAGGCGGCGAGCGCTGACCGCGGCCCGCCCGCATACGGCGAAAGCCCCTCCGACCAGGGTTTTTCCTGGTCGGAGGGGCTTTTTCTGTGGAGCCTAGGAGATTCGAACTCCTGACATCTGCCTTGCAAAAGCAGCGCTCTACCAACTGAGCTAAGGCCCCGAAAACGGTGCGCTCCACCGGAAGAACCGAGCCCCGGTGCGGCACCGTGGACCAGAGTACCGGGTCACCCCCTGAATCCTGCAAAAAGATTGGGGGTCCCGACGGGCGACCACTCTCCGTAAGATGCCCCACGTACTTCGCGGCAGCGAAGGACCGTACTTGGGGAAGCGATGGGGAGACGCAATGGATGCCGCACAGCAGGAAGCCACCGCAAGAGCCAGAGAGCTCCAGCGGAACTGGTACGGGGAGCCGCTGGGGGCGCTCTTCCGTCGGCTGATCGAGGACCTGGGGCTCAATCAGGCCCGCCTCGCGGGGGTGCTCGGGCTTTCCGCCCCCATGCTGTCGCAGCTGATGAGCGGTCAGCGCGCGAAGATCGGCAACCCTGCCGTGGTGCAGCGCGTGCAATTGCTGCAGTCGCTCGCGGGACAGGTCGCCGACGGTAGCGTCAGCGCCGCCGAGGCCACCGAGCGGATGGACGAGATCAAGAAGTCACAGGGCGGGTCGGTGCTCACCAACACCGGGCAGGCGTCGAACAGTTCGGGTGCACCGACGGTGAAGCGCGTGGTGCGTGAGATCCAGTCGCTGCTGCGCTCCGTCTCGGCTGCGAGCGACATCATCGACGCGGCGGACTCGCTCGCCCCCAGCCACCCCGAACTGGCAGAGTTCCTCCGGGTGTACGGCGCGGGGCGCACCTCCGACGCGGTCGCCCACTACCAGTCGCACCAGAGCTGACCCCGGCCCGGCGCGGCGCCGTGTCCGGCTTCGGCTCCGGGAGGGGAGCGACGCACGACCATGGGTGAGGTCTTCGCCGGCCGGTACGAACTGGCCGATCCGATCGGCCGCGGGGGAGTGGGCGCGGTCTGGCGCGCCTGGGACCATCGGCGCCGCCGCTATGTGGCGGCGAAGGTACTGCAGCAGTCCGACGCCCATACTCTGCTGCGCTTCGTGCGCGAGCAGGCGCTGCGCATCGATCATCCGCACGTCCTGGCCCCGGCCAGTTGGGCGGCGGACGACGACAAGGTCCTGTTCACCATGGATCTGGTCGCCGGCGGTTCGCTCGTCCATCTCGTCGCGGACTATGGGCCGCTGCCGCCCCAGTTCGCCTGCGTGCTCCTCGACCAGCTCCTCGCCGGGCTCACCGCCGTGCACGCCGAAGGCGTGGTGCATCGCGACATCAAACCCGCCAACCTCCTGCTCGAGGCCACCGGTACCGGGCTGCCGCATCTGCGCGTGTCCGACTTCGGCATCGCGATGCGCAAGGGCGAGCCGCGCCTGACGGAGGCGGACTATGTGGTGGGCACGCCGGGGTACTTCGCGCCCGAGCAGGAGTTGGGCGCGGAGCCCGACTTCCCCGCGGACCTGTTCGCCGTGGGGCTCGTCGCGCTCCATCTCCTCGAGGGCGCCATGCCCGACTCCAGGGCGCTGATCGAACACTTCGAGGAACACGGCACTCCGCGGGCGCCGCAGGGCGTGCCGGGGCCACTGTGGGGCGTCCTCGCCGGGCTGCTGCAGCCGGACCCCGATACGCGGTTCCGCACCGCGACCGGCGCCCGCAAGGCACTCCTCGCCGCCACCGAACTCCTCCCGGAGCCGGGCCCCGACGACGAGCTGATCGAGGTCTTCGACCAACTCGGCCCCCTTCCCCCGGGCTTCGGCCCCGGCGGCCCACCGGTACGCGGCCGCCGGGCCCGGCCGGTGGCAGATGCGGGGTCGCCGGTGGCAGGGGCGGGTTCGCCGCTGGCAGGGCCGGGTTTGCCGGTAGCAGGGCCGGGATTGCCGGTAGCAGGGGAGGGTTCGCCGGTGGCAGGCCCCGAGACACCGGTGCACGAGGCCGAGACCGCTGGGCAGGCCGCCGCCCCTCCGATACACGGCCCCGAGACACCGGCGCACGGTGCGGACACGACAGGCCACCAGGTAGGTACGGCCGACCCCGGTACGAACGCGGCAAGGCCCGAAGGCGGATCGGCGGGGCGCTCCAAGGGCCCAGTGACGCACAGTGCGGGCGCATCGGTGCCGCATGCTCCGCCGCCACCCGCCAACGCCCTGCTCCCGCCAAGGCCCTTGGCACCCCCCGCGGCCTCGGCCTCCGTCACCCCCGCGGGGTCTCCAGCCCCACCGGCGCCCCAGCTCCCTCCCGCATCCCAACTCCCTCCCGCGCCCAAGATGCCCCCGGCGCCAGCGGCCGGCCTCACCCCGCCGCTGGTCAGCCCCACAGAACCGTCGGCCACGCAGCCCCAGCCACCCGGGGCGCACACCCCACCGACGGCCCACCCAGAATTCGTACCGGAACCCATCCCCGTACGACCTGAACCGGCACCCGTACCTGAACCCGCTCCGGAGCCGGCCCCCGAACCCCCGCTTCGCGCCCCGCACTCGTCCGCCCCCTCCCCGCTCGACCCTCCCCAGGCCCATCACTCTCTGTACGCATCCGGCGACGGAGAAGTTCCCCGGCCCCGGCCAGGACCACCCGTGAGGGTGACGATCCCGGTATTGCTCCTGGCCCTGGCCTGTTTCGCGGTGGGCATCTGGGCACTGACCCGCCCCTGACCGGCCCACCCGCGCCCGGAGCCCGCCCCCCTCTCAGCCCTGCGCCCGCCGCACCTTCCGGACGGCGAGCACCCGCCACGCCGCCAGCCACAGCACCAGCGCACTCCCGGTCCCGACCCCGGCCACCCCCACCAATGTCATCAGGTCGCCCCCCGGTGACGTAGCGGACGAAGCCACCGCACCACCGGAACCCCCACCACGCCCACTCCCGGCACCAGCACCCGGATCAGAATTCGACCCCGCCCCCGACTCCGACCTTGAGCCGGCCCCCGGGCCGGACCCGAAGTCCCACTCCGCCCCGCCTTCCCCCCGCTCGGCAACCGCCCGATCCTCGGCCGTCACCTGGAACTCCCCCGGATCCCGCACATAGTCGGGCGCCTGCTTCGCCGACCCGTCGACGGCCACCCGCAACGTCATCCCGAGCCCTCCGGCCTTCTCCGCCATCGCCGGGTTGAGCGTGACCTTGAGCCAGTACCAGCCCGCGAGCCCCATCGCCGCCTCGTCCTCGCGCGACAGCAGCCGGTTCCCGTACGCCACGGGCGGCAGTGGTTCGAACGCGGCCGACGTCGTGCCACCCGAGTACGTGGCGCCCTTGGCCGCCACCGGCGCCCGCGCGGGGTTGTACAGCTCCATGTCGAGCGCCCCCGGCACCGTTCCCCGCCGGGTACCGCCGCCACCCGCCGAATCGTCCAACTCGGCGCCGAGTGAGAGCTGTTGCCCCCAGTCCACCGGCACCCGGTAGAAGTGGCTCTGCCCCGGCCCGATCCGGTCCTGCCACGCGCCGGACGTCAACGCCCTCGCATCGTTGAACCCCGTGCCCCCGCTGCGCCGCGCACCCGCCCCCGACGGCAGCGTCGCCGGCTCCGACGGCCAGGACCGCGCCCCCGCTCCAGGAGCGGCGGACACCAGCCCCGGCTCGGTGGCCACCCGCAGCTCGAGCCCCCAGTCCCGCTCGCTCGACCCGGCCGCCGCCGTCCGCTCCACGACCACGTAGTACGTCCCCGCCGACTGGCACCGCAGCCCACCCGGACGTACGGAACGTTCGACCGCCACCGCGATCGGCCGCGGATAGGAGCCGGAGCGGAACGTCGCACGCTCCACGTCGCACTGATTTCCCTGGCCGTCCCGCAGCGACACCACGATGCCGTCCGCGACCGCCGCCCTCACGCCCGAGCCGAGCGGCGGGACAGCCACGACCGAGGCGTACGCGGTGGCGGCCCCGTCCAGCTCGACACGGTAGTACGAGGTGACGCCGGCCCCCGCCGCGAGCGAACTCCGGTAGGTCGCACCCGTCTTGAGCTGCGCCGCCGTCGCGCCACTGCGCGCCCCGTCGACGCTCCGGGCGCCCTCTGCGAAGTCATACGGGTTGCCGCTCCCCGCCGCGGCCACCGTCGCAGCCGTCGCCGCCCCTGGCAGCGCCAGTACCAGGGCCGCGCACAGCCCCGCCCCGGCAGCGCCCCTCGCCAGGACCCGGCCGCGCCGCCCCTTCCTCAGCCGCCTCAGGAGTCTCCCCATGGACGGCCATCCTGCCGTTCCACTGCGCACGGTGTCCCGCGTGCGACGGATTCCCGCCACGTCATCGCATACGTAAAGGAGCCCCGAGCAGCCCCCGGACAGCACAAAGCCCCGGCCGCTGCTGCGACCGGGGCCCTATGAAGAGACTGTTGTCGATACTCACGAACCCGTGGGCACGGAGTCAGTCGCCTCCGTCCACAGATCCTGCTCGGCGCGATCCGCCTGGATCTGGCGGTACACGAGGAGCCCGCCGATGGCGGCCAGTGCGACCAGGAGAAGCTTCTTCACCGCGCGACCTCGTCTTTCCTTGACGTAGGGGACTTCTGGCGCCCGACTATACACACCGACCGATACCGATCGGTGACCTGGATCCACCTCAACTCAGCCCCCGAAGTCCGCAGTGGAAAAGGGCGTTTGCGCCCATCCGAGTGGTGTTCATCGGAATATCGACGCCCCGCGAGCGTCGGTCCCGCACCAGCGGGTCCCCATCCACATCATGAGGAAAGTACGCAAATCACCCAACCTGAAAGCGAGGGGCCATGACCAAGCACAAGGTCATGACGCTGTGGACCGTCATCATCTCCACATTCATCGCGCTGTTCTCGGCGCTCGGACTCACCTCCCCGGCCACCGCGGCCACTCCGACTCTGCAGACGGAGAAGACCCAGACCGCGGCGGTCAGTACCCCCGCCCCCGCGACGGCCCGCCCGTACTGGTCGTTCAAGCGGTCCCTGCCACCGACGATGAAGCAGCGCATCCGCGCCGAGGCCCACGGTTCCTCCCCGAGCGCCCGCCACCGCCCGCCGGCCGACACCGAGCAGCGCAACGCCGACAGCCACCTGGCGTCCGAGTCCCTCACGTCGCAGCAGTAGACGGCACCACACAGCAGCAAGAGCCGGAACAGCAAGAACAGCAGGACAGCAGGACGCACGAACAGCAGCAGAGACGGAACAGCCGGGCGAACAACGCCCGGACAAGGCAAGACCGCACAACAGCAACACGCAGCACAGACGCCCAACAGAGCCACACAACAGCAACACGCAGCACAGACGCCCAACAGAGCCGCACGGCACAGACGCACAGCGGCTACCCACAACAGCTACGCACAACAGAAGAGCAGGACTGTCGAACGAGGCCCCAGCCATCCCCTACGGCTGCGCGGGCCCATCGGCATGTCCGGGGACGCCACCCCACCCCACGTACAGCAAAAGACCCCCAAGCGTTTCCGCTTGAGGGTCCTCATTATGTGGGGCTAACAGGATTTGAACCTGTGGCCTCATCCTTATCAGGGATGCGCTCTAACCAACTGAGCTATAGCCCCGCCGCGCTCTGCGGTGTGTGTCCCGCGCGCTGACTCCTGAAGATTAGCGCACTGGGGGGCCAGTCCCAAAATCGATAGTCCTGGCCCGCCCACCAGCGGGTCTGTCGGGCCTCAGCAAGCCGGAGGAACGGTCACTCGTCCTCGGCGAGCGTGAGCTCGATGCCGCCGACGAAGCCCGCGGAGAGGTTGTAGATGAACGCGCCGAGCGTCGCCAGAGCCGTGGCCAGCACGACATCGATGACGGCGATGACCGTCGTGAACATCAGGACGCGCGGCAGCGACAGGAACGACTGCAGGTCGAAGCCGTTGGACTCGTTCGAGCCCGTGGCCTCGGAGATTGTCCCGCCGACCGTGGAGAAGACCCCCATGGCGTCCATGACCATCCACAGCACGGCGGCCGCGATGATCGTGCAGATGCCGAGCGCGATGGACAGCAGGAAGCTGACCTTCATCACCGACCACGGGTCCGCCTTGGCGACCCGCAGACGGGCCTTGCGGGTACGCGGGGTGGTGCGCGCCCCCGTGCGCGGCCTGCGGACAGAGTCCGGGGCGTTCTGGTACGCCTGCGGCGGGTGATACGGCTGGGCCGGCTGTTGCGGCCTCTCGCCCGGCAGGGCACCGCTGCCACCGCTGCCACCGGCCGCGTACTGCTGGGTCTGCGGACCTCGGGTGTCCGTCACAGTTCCCCCCTGGGATCCATGAGACTCGTTCGAGTCGGTCGAGTCGGTCGAGTCGGTCGAGCCGGTTGAGCCTTTGACGTCATCGACGTCATGAGCGGAGCCACGGCCGCTCTCAGTATCCGTACCGGTGGATGTCCCGGTAGAGCCTGCGCCCGTGGCTCCGCTCACGATGACTCACTCCTCGCGCTACTCGGCCGAGGACTGTCCGCCCTCGTCCGTTCCGACGGCCGTCTCGTCGGCGGTGGTGTCGTCGATCTCGGCATCGTCCGCGTCCTGCGGGACGGCACCCTCGACTTCCTCTGCCTCACGGCCGGCCTCGGCGTTACGAGCGATACCGACGACGGCATCGCGCTTGCCCAGGTTGATCAGTTGGACGCCCATGGTGTCACGGCCCGTCTCCCTGACCTCGTTGACTCGCGTACGAATCACACCGCCGGACAGCGTGATGGCGAGGATCTCGTCGGTCTCCTCGGTCACCAGAGCGCCGACGAGCTCTCCACGGTCCTCCACGATCCTGGCGGCCTTGATACCGAGGCCACCGCGACCCTGGACGCGGTACTCGTCGACGTTGGTCCGCTTTGCGTACCCACCGTCGGTGGCGGTGAACACGAACGTACCGGCACGCACGACATTCATCGAGAGCAGTTCGTCTCCCTCGCGGAAGCTCATGCCCTTGACGCCGGACGTGGCACGCCCCATGGGACGCAGCGCGTCGTCCGTGGCGGTGAACCGGATGGACTGCGCCTTCTTACTGATGAGCAGCAGATCGTCCTCGGAGGAGACCAGCTCGGCGCCGATCAGCTCGTCGTCCGAACCGTCCGCCGCCTCGCGGAGGTTGATGGCGATGACACCACCGGAACGCGGCGAGTCGTAGTCCTTCAGAGGCGTCTTCTTTACGAGGCCCGCCTTTGTGGCGAGGACCAGGTAGGGCACCGCTTCGTAGTCGCGGATCGCGAGGATCTCGGCGATCGACTCGTCCGGCTGGAAGGCGAGCAGGTTCGCGACGTGCTGGCCGCGTGCGTCCCGCCCGGCGTCCGGGAGTTCGTACGCCTTCGCGCGGTAGACGCGCCCCTTGTTGGTGAAGAAGAGCAACCAGTGGTGCGTCGTCGACACGAAGAAGTGGTCGACGATGTCGTCTTCCTTGAGCTTCGTGCCGCGCACGCCCTTGCCGCCGCGCTTCTGGGAGCGGTAGTCGTCGGTCTTGGTGCGCTTGACGTAACCGCCACGCGAAATGGTGACGACGATGTCCTCTTCGGCGATGAGGTCCTCGACGGACATGTCGCCTTCGAAGGGCACCAGCATGGTGCGGCGGTCGTCGCCGAACTTGTCGACGATCTGCTGCAGCTCCGAGCTGACGATCTGTCGCTGCCGCTCGGGCGAGGCCAGGATCGCGTTGTACTCGTTGATCTTCAGCTGGAGTTCGTCGTGCTCCTGGACGATCTTCTGGCGCTCCAGGGCGGCCAGTCGGCGCAGCTGCATCTCGAGGATGGCGTTCGCCTGGATCTCGTCGATCGCCAGGAGCTCCATGAGGCCCCCGCGCGCGACGTCGACGGTCTCACTGCGCCGGATGAGCGCGATGACCTCGTCGATGGCGTCCAGGGCCTTCAGGAGGCCACGCAGGATGTGGGCGCGCTCCTCCGCCTTGCGCAGGCGGAACTTCGTCCGGCGGACGATGACCTCGATCTGGTGCGCCACCCAGTGCCGGATGAACGCGTCGAGCGACAGCGTGCGCGGGACGCCGTCGACCAGCGCCAGCATGTTGGCGCCGAAGTTCGTCTGGAGGTCGGTGTGCTTGTACAGGTTGTTCAGCACGACCTTGGCGACCGCGTCCCGCTTCAGGACGATGACCAGGCGCTGGCCCGTACGGGACGACGTCTCGTCGCGGACGTCCGCGATGCCGCCGACCTTGCCGTCCTTCACGAGGTCGGCGATCTTCTGGGCGAGGTTGTCCGGGTTGACCTGGTAGGGCAGCTCTGTGACGACCAGGCACTGGCGGTTCTGGATCTCCTCGACCGCGACGACCGCGCGCATCGTGATGGAGCCACGGCCGGTGCGGTACGCCTCCTCGATGCCCTTACGGCCCACTACAAGGGCGCCGCTCGGGAAGTCGGGGCCCTTGATGCGCTCGATGAGGGCGTCCAGGAGCTCCTCGTGCGAGGCCTCCGGGTTCTCCAGGGCCCACTGGGCGCCGGCCGCCACCTCGCGCAGGTTGTGCGGCGGGATGTTGGTCGCCATGCCGACCGCGATGCCCGCCGAACCGTTGACCAGCAGGTTCGGGAAGCGGGCCGGCAGGACGGTCGGCTCCTGGGAGCGGCCGTCGTAGTTGTCCGTGAAATCGACGGTTTCCTCGTCGATGTCACGGACCATCTCCATGGACAGCGGCTTCATCTTGCACTCGGTGTAGCGCATGGCGGCCGCGGGGTCGTTGCCCGGAGAACCGAAGTTTCCGTTGGAGTCCACCAACGGCATGCGCATCGACCACGGCTGGGCCAGGCGGACCAGGGCGTCGTAGATCGAGGAGTCGCCGTGCGGGTGGTAGTTACCCATGACGTCACCGACGACGCGAGCGCACTTGTAGAAGCCCTTCTCGGGCCGGTAGCCACCGTCGTACATGGCGTACAGGACGCGGCGGTGGACGGGCTTGAGGCCGTCACGTACGTCGGGCAGCGCGCGGGACACGATGACGGACATCGCGTAGTCGAGGTAGGAGCGCTGCATCTCCGTCTCGAGCCCTACGGGCTCGATGCGCATCGCGATGGCGCTGCCGTCCTCGTTCTCCGAAGGAGGCGGCGTGGGGGTGTTCTCGTCGGCCATTGCTGGTCAAGATCCTTTCTGCGCGGTCAGCTGAGACCGACTCAGATGTCGAGGAAGCGGACGTCCTTGGCGTTGCGCTGGATGAACGAGCGCCGGGCCTCGACGTCCTCGCCCATGAGGACCGAGAACAGGTCGTCGGCCTGGGCGGCGTCGTCCAGGGTGACCTGGCCGAGCACGCGGTGCTCCTGGTCCATGGTCGTGACGCGCAGCTCCTCGGCGTTCATCTCACCGAGGCCCTTGAAGCGCTGGATCGAGTCCTCGCGGACGCGCTTGCCCGCCTGCCGGCCCATCTCGGTCAGGGCGTCGCGCTCACGGTCCGAGTACGCGTACTCGAAGTCGTCACGGCCCCACTTGATCTTGTAGAGCGGCGGGCGCGACAGGAACACGTGACCGGCTTCGACGAGCGGCCGCATGAAGCGGAACAGGAACGTCAGGAGCAGCGTGTTGATGTGCTGACCGTCGACGTCGGCGTCCGCCATCAGGATGATCTTGTGATAGCGGAGCTTCTCGATGTCGAAGTCCTCGTGGACTCCGGTGCCGAAGGCCGAGATCAGCGCCTGGATCTCCTGGTTGTGCAGGATCTTGTCGATGCGCGCCTTCTCGACGTTCAGGATCTTGCCTCGGATCGGCAGGATGGCCTGGTACATCGGGTCACGGCCGGACTTGGCCGAGCCACCGGCGGAGTCACCCTCGACGATGAAGATCTCGCACTTGGTGGGGTCGTTCGACTGGCAGTCGGAGAGCTTGCCCGGCAGGGAGGCGGTCTCCAGGAGGCCCTTGCGACGGGTCAGGTCACGGGCCTTACGGGCCGCCACGCGCGCGGTGGCCGCCTGGATGGCCTTGCGGATGATGTCCGTGGCCTCGACGGGGTTCCGGTCGAGCCAGTCCTGGAGGTGCTCGTAGACGACCTTCTGGACGAAGGTCTTCGCCTCGGTGTTGCCCAGCTTGGTCTTGGTCTGGCCCTCGAACTGCGGCTCGCTCAGCTTGATCGAGATGATCGCGGTCAGACCCTCGCGGATGTCGTCGCCCGTGAGGTTGTCGTCCTTCTCGCGCAGCAGCTTCTTGTCGCGCGCGTACCGGTTGATGAGGCCCGTCATCGCGGCGCGGAAGCCCTCTTCGTGGGTACCGCCCTCGTGCGTGTGGATCACGTTGGCAAAGGAGTAGACGCCCTCGCTGTAGCTGGTGTTCCACTGCATCGCGACCTCGATGGAAAGGAGCTTCTCCTTGTCCTCGGCCTCGATGTCGATCACGGAGGGGTGAACGACCTCTCCCTTACGGGAGTTGAGGTACTTCACGAAGTCGACGATGCCGCCTTCGTAGTGGTACGACACCGAACGCGGCTCGAAGGCGGTGTCGTCGCCCGCCTCGTTCGTGTCCGCTCCGGCCGTGGCCTTCGCGATGTCGCGCTCGTCCGTGAGGTTGATCCGCAGGCCCTTGTTGAGGAAGGCCATCTCCTGGAAGCGCCGCGACAGCGTCTCGAAGGAGTACTCGGTGGTCTCGAAGATGTCGCCGTCGGCCCAGAAGGTGACCGAGGTACCGGTCTCCTCGGTCGCCTCGTGCTTCGCCAGCGGCGCCGTCGGAACGCCGGCCTTGTACTCCTGCGTCCAGCGGTAGCCCTCGGTCCTGATCTCGACGGAGACCTTTGTGGACAGCGCGTTCACGACGGAGACGCCCACACCGTGCAGACCACCGGAGACGGCGTAACCGCCGCCTCCGAACTTGCCGCCTGCGTGCAGGACGGTGAGGACGACCTCGACGGCGGGCTTGCCCTCGGAGGCGACCATGCCGACGGGGATGCCACGGCCGTTGTCGACGACGCGGACGCCGCCGTCTTGCAGGATCGTGACGTCGATCGTGTCCGCGTGACCCGCGAGGGCCTCGTCGACGGAGTTGTCCACGACCTCCTGCACCATGTGGTGAAGGCCACGCTCACCGGTCGAGCCGATGTACATGCCGGGTCGCTTGCGGACCGCGTCCAGCCCTTCGAGGACGGTGATCGCACTGGCGTCGTACGAGGCCTCTGTGGCCCCGCCGTGCACTGCGGCGTCGGTGGACGGGATGTTCTCGTTGGGGTTGCCGGAATCGGCCACGAAGCGCCCTTTCTGGCACAGCACAAGCCAAGCTCCCGGTTGGTGGCCGGAGCGGCTGCGGCGTGTTTGTTCGGTAAGCCCTGATCAGCGTTGCTCGGTGCGTCCCACAAGTGGGGCGGGATTGTCTCCCAGTGTACCGGTAGCTCGGACATAGATGGGGGTTTGGCGGCGCCTGAGTCCGCAT
This sequence comes from Streptomyces sp. NPDC002790, assembly GCF_040295505.1. Taxonomy (NCBI): domain Bacteria; kingdom Bacillati; phylum Actinomycetota; class Actinomycetes; order Kitasatosporales; family Streptomycetaceae; genus Streptomyces; species Streptomyces sp. NPDC002790. Next base: position 64,548 of record NZ_JBEOVM010000033.1, read on the forward strand.
GTGCCGCCCTCAACCGGTCTCGGCCGACTCCCCCTATGCGGTGCGGGGCTTCAGGAGGCTCACAGCGGCACTCAGCGCTTCCGGGTATGAACCACCAGCTACGGAGGCCCTTCACTCACCCGTAGGTGTCACCGGGACCGGTGCTTCCGGGGGCTCGCAAGGGGCCGTAGCGGCGCGGACCGCCGCCGGGATTCTTGATGTCGATGCGCCGCACAGCGCCGTGCCCGAGATCCTCGTTCAACCGCCTGACCAGCTGCGGAGCCAGCATCCGCACCTGAGTCGCCCAGGCCGTCGAATCGCACTGCACCACCAGAACCCGCTCGTCCTCGTCGTACTTCTGCGGAACACAGTGCTTGGCGAGGTCCTCACCGACGATCTGCGGCCAGCGACCCATGACGCCGCCTACCGCGGCCGGTGTCTCCCAGCCCCGCTCGGTGATCAACCGGTTGATGGCGGAGCCGAGCCCCATCGGATCCCGACCGTCGGAACGCGCTCCGGACCGCAGTCCGCCGCCGCGCCGCGCCTGCTTCTTCTGCTGCGCGGAGTCACCACGCGCGCGTGCCGCCTCTTTCGCCGCACGTAGGGCGACGCGGGCCAGATCGACACCCGAAGGCTCGGGATCGCCTTTTGGTTCCCGCGGGTCCTTCGCACCTTCGGGGGATTCTCCGGCGCTCACAGTCGCTCCACCGTCCCGTCCGACACCGCGTAGCGCGTGCCCGCCAGCACAACCGGTACGTCGTCGTCGACGGCAGCCGTGACGAGAACCTGCTCACCGGGCGCCACAAGCTCCGCCAGGCGCTCCCTGCGGCGCGCATCCAGCTCGGCGAAGACGTCGTCGAGAACGAGCACCGGCTCGTTGCCCTCGGCCCGCAGCAGGTCGTACGAGGCCAAGCGGAGCGCCAGCGCATACGACCAGGATTCGCCGTGGCTCGCGTAGCCCTTGGCGGGCAACTGGCCGAGCTTGAGGACCAGTTCGTCGCGGTGCGGGCCGACCAGCGTGACGCCCCGCTCGATCTCCTGCTTGCGCGCCCCCTCGAGGGCGGCGAGGAGTTGCTCGTACAGCTCCTCGCGCGCGTGCCCGAATATTTCGGGGGACGAGGGCTTGTACTCCAGGGCGATCGGCCCGCCACCCGGCGCCAGCTGCTCGTACGCCTTGTCGGCGAGCGGCTGCAGCGTCGCGATCAGGTCGAGCCGCTGCGCGAGGAGTTCCGCCCCCGCGCGCGCGATGTGCTGGTCCCACACGTCGAGCGTGGACAGATCCATCGAGCGCCCGCCGTGCCGCCGCGCGAGCGCCGCCGTCTTCAGGAGCGTGTTGCGCTGCTTCAGGACACGGTCGTAATCGGAGCGCACGCCCGCCATCCGGGGCGAGCGTGCGGTGACCAGCTCGTCGAGGAAGCGCCGGCGCTCACCGGGATCGCCCTTCACCAGGGCCAGGTCCTCGGGCGCGAACAGCACCGTCCGTACGATCCCGAGCACGTCACGCGGCTTGACCTGCGAAGACCTGTTGATCCTTGCGCGATTCGCCTTACCCGGGTTCAGCTCCAGCTCGACGAGCTGCTGGCGCTCGCCCTGCCGGACCTGCGCCCGGATCACGGCACGCTCGGCGCCCATGCGCACCAGCGGAGCATCCGAGGAGACGCGGTGGCTACCGAGCGTGGCGAGGTAGCCGACGGCCTCGACGATGTTCGTCTTGCCCTGCCCGTTCGGACCCACGAACGCGGTGACGCCCGGGTCGAGAGGGACCTCCGCCCGGGTGTACGAGCGGAAGTCGGCCAGCGACAGATGCGTGACGTGCATGGTCGTGGGCCGACCTCCCCCAGAGTTCTGAACAGCGGTTTTCTACAGGCGCGGTGTTCTACAGGTGTGGATTACTTCTTCTCGACGGCGTGGCCGCCGAACTGGTTGCGCAGCGCCGCGATCATCTTCATCTGCGGCGAGTCCTCCTGGCGGGAGGAGAAGCGCGCGAACAGCGA
>NZ_JBEOVM010000034.1:0-66201 GCF_040295505.1 Streptomyces sp. NPDC002790
AACAGCGCGAAGTGCTGGAAGACCATGCTGATCTTGTGGGAGCGGACCTCGCGCAGCTCCTTGGGAGCCAGCGTCGTCAGGTCCTGCCCGTCGAAGCGCACGTGTCCCGCGGTGGGCTCCAGGAGTCCGTTCAGCATCCGCAGGAGCGTGGACTTACCGGATCCCGACAGACCCATGACGACGAAGATCTGGCCGGACTCCACGGTGAACGACGCGTCGATCACGGCGGCGGTGGTTCCCTCGGAGCGCAGCTCCTCACGGTCCACACCGTTACGGAGCTTCTCCACACCCTCATCGGGTTGTCTGCCGAATACCTTGTACAGGTCTTCGGCTTCAAGCCTGGACACATACACCTCTCGGGTCGAAACAACACGGCCCGCCTCCCCCGCCGGCGGGCCGTAGAGCGATACGGATCTGTCCGCTTGACCGGTCGACCTCAATAGTTGAAGTACGAACCGGCACCGCTCCGTGGCCGCGCCTGCCCCCGTTTATCTGAAACAAACGGGGGAGTTACCCAGTTCACAGTGTGTTCACTCATATCGATCAGACCCCTTACGTTCGGTGACTGTCAGTGGCGTGCGGCATGATGCGAACGTGACCCAGACGACATCCACGACAGGATCGGCGGCCCGGGCGGATCGCCGTCTGATGCTGCTCGACACCGCATCTCTGTACTTCCGGGCCTACTTCGGGGTCCCGGACTCGGTGAAGGCCCCGGACGGCACCCCGGTGAACGCGGTGCGCGGGCTCCTCGAATTCATCACCCGCCTCGTGCACGACCACCGGCCCACGCACCTGGTGGCGTGCATGGACGCGGACTGGCGCCCCCAGTGGCGCGTCGACCTCATCCCCTCGTACAAGGCGCACCGCGTCGCCGAGGAGACTCCCGCCGGCTCGCCGGACGCGGAGGAGATCCCCGACACCCTCTCCCCCCAGGTCCCGGTCATCGAGGCGGTGCTCGACGCGGTGGGCATCGCGCGCGTGGGCGTGGAGGGGTACGAGGCGGACGACGTGATCGGTACGTTCACGGGGCGGGCCGAGGGGCCGGTCGACATCGTCACCGGCGACCGTGACCTCTTCCAACTGGTCGACGACAAGCTGGAGCGGCGCGTGCTGTACCCGCTCAAGGGTGTCGGCACGCTACAGGTGACGGACGAGGACCTGCTCCGCGAGAAGTACGGGGTGGACGGATCCGGGTACGCGGACATGGCGCTGCTGCGCGGCGACCCGAGCGACGGACTGCCGGGCGTGCCCGGCGTCGGCGAGAAGACGGCGGCGAAGCTGCTCGCGAGTTACGGGGACCTGGCCGGGATCATGGCGGCCGTCGACGACCCGAAGTCGAAGCTGACGCCGACGCAGCGCAGGCGGCTCGACGAGGCGCGCCCGTATCTGGCGGTGGCGCCGAAGGTGGTGCTGGTCGCCGGGGACGTACCGCTGCCGGAGGTGGAGACGGCACTGCCGCGCGAACCGCACGATGCCGCGACCCTCGAGGAGTTGGCGGTCCGCTGGGGCTTGGGAGGATCTTTGCAGCGCCTCCTCAGCACCCTCTCAGAATGAGGTGTTAGCTTAGGTATACCTAACTAATTGTGATCGAGGGAGACCGCCCATGGCCGAGCGCCCCGCACGCCCGCCCCGCAAGGCCCGCTCCGCACAGGTCGTGCGCGCCGAGAGCCTCACGCCCCACATGCGACGAGTGGTGCTCGGCGGTGAGGGGCTCGCTGACTTCCCGCAGGAGCTCGAACACACCGACCACTACGTGAAGTTGCTCTTCGCACCGGCCGGGGTGACCTACGAGGAGCCCTTCGACGTGGCCAGGATCCGCGAGGAGCTGCCCCGCGACCAGTGGCCCGTGACGCGTACGTACACGGTGCGCACCTGGGACCCGCAGGCACTGGAGCTCACCCTCGACTTCGTGGTGCACGGCGACCAGGGCCTGGCAGGGCCGTGGGCCGCGAACGTCACGCCCGGCGAGACCATTCATTTCATGGGCCCCGGCGGCGCCTACCACCCCGACACCACGGCGGACTGGCACCTGATCGCCGGTGACGAGAGCGCCCTGCCGGCGGTCGCCGCCGCCCTCGAAGCGCTGCCCGAGGGCACGCGGGCACACGCCTTCGTCGAGGTCGAGGGCCCCGAGGAGGAGCAGAAGATCGACTCCCCCTTGGAGATCACCTGGCTGCACCGCGCGGGCCGCCCGGTCGGGCAGGCGCTCATCTCCGCGGTGACCGGGCTCGACTTCCCCGAGGGCCGCCCGCACGCGTTCGTGCACGGCGAGGCGGGCTTCGTGAAGGAGCTGCGCCGCCATCTGCGCGTCGACCGCGCGATCCCGCGTGAGGACCTGTCCATCTCCGGCTACTGGCGCCTCGGGCACAACGAGGACGGCTGGCAGGCCTCGAAGCGCGACTGGAACGCGCAGGTGGAGGCCGAGCAGGAGGCCTGATCCCGCGCCCCGGCCGCCGTACCCTTTCTCCCTGTGAGAAGACGCAAGCGCCCCGCCCCGCCGCCCTCCCCGCTCGCGCAGCGTGCAGGCATCGACGCCGTTCGCGTACGGATGCCGGAGGGCGGGCCGGGGCGCACCGTCCGGGACCACCTCGTACAGCGGCTTCCCGCGGAGGACGCGGTGATCGACCGGATGATCGCGCAGGGCGCGTTCGTGACGGCGGACGGGCACCCGGTCACCGCCGACAGCCCCTACGAGGTGGGTGGCACCGTGTGGTTCCACCGGGACCTCGCGCCCGAGGTCCCCGTGCCGTTCGCCGTCGAGGTCGTGTACCGCGACGAGCACATCGTGATCGCCGACAAGCCGCACTTCCTCGCCACGACGCCGCGCGGCAGTCATGTCACCGAGACCGCGCTCGCCCGGCTCCGCCGCGACCTCGGCATCGAGCGGCTGAGCCCGGCCCACCGCCTCGACCACCTCACGGCCGGGCTCGTCCTGTTCGTGGTGCGGCCCGAGGAGCGCGGCCGCTACCAGACCCTGTTCCGCGACCGCCTGGTCACCAAGCGGTACGAGGCGGTGGCCGCGTACGACTCCGGGGTGGAGCTCCCCGTCACCCTGCGGGGCCGGATCGAGAAGGAGCCGGGGAAGCTCGCCGCGTTCGAGGTGCCGGGCGGGGAGCCGAACGCCGAGAGCCGCATCGAACTCGCCGAGCGCAAGGGGGACCTGGCGCTGTACCGCCTCACCCCGCACACCGGCCGCACGCACCAACTGCGCGTCCACATGAACCGGGTCGGCCTGCCGATCCTCGGCGACCCGCTCTTCCCGGAAGTCGCCGACCGCGCGGCGGACGACGACTTCCGGCGCCCCCTCCAACTCCTGTCCCGGTCCCTGGAGTTCACGGACCCGGTGACCGGCCGCGAGCACCGCTTCGTGAGCCGGAGGGACCTCACGGCCTGGACCTCGTACGAGCGGTGGGACCAGGGACCGGTCTAGGACACCGGCTCACTCACCGCGCCACCAGCGCAGGAAGCGCTGCCACACGCTGAGCTCGGCCGAGGCCGACCCCTGCGGGTCCGGGTGCGCGTACGGGCGCGGCGGCCGCGCTGCCGGATCGGGGGCCACCGGCGCGGCAGGCACTGCCGGGGGCGTCGTGGCCGGCGGCGGCGTCGGCAGGCCCGACGTGATCTTCCAGTCCGGCCGCTGCGAAGGCAGCTGGCCCGGCTGGGACCTCACGTCCTGCGGCGGACGCGGCGTGAAGTCCACCGGCAGCTCCACCAGATGCCGCCCCATGATCGTCGAAGTCCACCTCAACTCGCTCTCGGGGACTTCGAGTTCGGCGTCGGGCAGCCGCATCAGGAACGCGTCGACCCCGATCTCCGCCACCGCACGCCCGATGTCCTGTCCGGGGCACTCGTGCGGGCCGCCGCCGAACGCGAGGTGCGAGCGGTTGCCCATCATGTGGGCGCCGGGTTCGGGCCGTACCCTCGGGTCCGCGTTGCCCGGCTGGATGCCGAAGATCAGGCCGTCGCCCGCCCGGATCGGCTGCCCACCCAACTCCGTGTCCGCCTTGGCGAAGTAGCCGACGTTGGCGCTGAACGGCGGCTCGTCCCACAGCGACTGCTCGACCGCCTCCGGCACCGTCATCTGCCCGCCGTTGAGCCGCGCGCGGAACCGGGGGTCGGTGAGCACCACACGCAGCACGTTCGCGATGAGGTTGGCCGAACCCTCATGGGTGGCGATGAGGATGACCCGCAGGTTCTGCGCGACCTCGTCGTCGGTGAGTCCGGAGGGCGAGGTGATGAGCGTGCTGGTGAAGTCGTGCTCGAGGGGCGCGGCGCGGCGCCGCACGACGAGGTCCGTCAGGATGCCCATCAGGTACTCGTTGCACGCGATGGCCGACTCGCCACCCTTGAGCAGATCACGGGTGGCCTGCACGATGCGCTCGCTGTAGGCCTCGGGGGCGCCGAGCACCTCCAGCATCACCATCATCGGGAGGTGCTCGGCGAACTCCCTGACGACCTCGCACGTGCCGCGCTCGGAGAACCGGTTGATGATCTCCTGCGTGGCCTTGTTGATGGAGCGACGCAGCTCACGGTGCTCGACGGTCTCGACGGCGGCGGTGACCGGGCTGCGCAGCCGCAAGTGCTCGGCGCCCTCCTCCATCGCGCACATGGGCTGCCAGGTGAAGACCGGGGCGAGCGGGTGCGTGGGCCCGGCGGTGCCGTCCCTGACGGCGCTCCAGTTCCGGGAGTCCCGGTTGAACAGGGCCGTGGTGCTCACCATCTGGAGGTTCTCGCTGTGCCCGAGCACCGCCCACATGGGAACGTCCTCGTGGATGAGCGCCGGGGCGACCGGGCCGTACTCGGCACGGAGTTTCTCGTAGACACCGGCGATGTCCTCGTCCGCCTCGGGGCCGTAGAGCCGGCGCAGGCCGTCGGGGCCGAGGGCGTCGTGGGCGGGGCAGCCCGGCGGCGGCGCGAGCGGGGAGTCTCCGAGTGCGTCGAACGCGGTGGGCGGCTGTGAAGGCTGGGAGGGTGACGTCACGGGAATGCTCCGGTCGGTTTGGTTCGACGAAAGAAGAAGCGAACTACGTGAAGGAACACGGTGATTGATGGCACGTCAGGTGCGGTGCAGCGCCATCTCGTGCAGATACCGCATCAGCGTGAGCAGCACCTCGCGGCTGGACGCCCTGCGGCGCACGTCGCAGTCGACGATGGGGACGTACGGACCCAGGTCGAGGGCCGAGCGCAGCTCTTCGCTGGGGTAGCGCGGTCCGTCGGGGAAGGTGTTGTTGGCGATCACGAACGGCACTCCGCGCTCCTCGAGCCGCCCGATCACGTCGAAGCTGACTTCGAGGCGGCGGGTGTCGGCGAGCACGACGGCGCCGAGCGCGCCCTCGAACAGACCGTTCCACAGGAACCAGAACCGCTCCTGCCCCGGCGTCCCGAAGAGGTACAGGACGAGTTCCTCGGTGATGCCGATCCGGCCGAAGTCCATGGCCACGGTCGTGGCGGTCTTGGTCTCCGAGCCGTAGTCGTCGTCGACGCCGATGCCCGCCTGCGTCATGGTCTCTTCGGTGGTGAGCGGCCGGATCTCGCTGACGGAGCCGACCATGGTGGTCTTGCCGACCCCGAATCCGCCCACGATGACGATCTTTACGGCCGACGTGACGGTGTCGGGCAGTCGTTCCTCGGCCCGGGGTCCCGGGATGTTCACGCTCATCGCGGTGTCGGTCCCGGCCGTGCTGTCAGAGCTTCTGTAGTCCATGCATCACCGCTTCGAGAAGGGAACGGTCCGCGACCGCGCCGCGGATCACCGGCGCGCGGGCCTGCACCAGCTCGGCCGCGAGGAGTTCGCCGAGCAGCACGGTGACCACGCTGAACGGCAGAGCGAGGTAGGCCGAGATCTCGGCCGTCGACAGGGGCGTCTTGCACAGGCGCATGACGGCGGCCTGCTCGGGCGGCGACGACGGCGGCGGATCTCCGCGCGCCACTATCAGGGTCACCAGGTCGAGCGGCGCGCGGTCGCTTCCGTCGGTGCCGCCCGTGATGACGTAGAGACGCTCGGGGTCGGGCTTACCGTCGACCTGCTGCGCCCGGCGCTCACGCCTGGGCGGCGGTTCCCTGAAAGGGGGTTCGGGGGGACGGTGCGTCATACGGTCTGGCCGTTGCGCCGTGGCGGGCTCGTCAGATGCGCCCCGATCCGGATGACGAGATCGCGCATCTGGTGGCTGACGAGGCCGGCGTCGACGAACTGGTCGGCGAGCACGGCGAGGTACGCGCCCTTGCCAGCGGCCATCAGATAGAAGAAGCCGCCGTCGACCTCGATGATGACCATGTTCATCTTGCCGCTGCTCTCCGGGATCTCCGTGGCGACGGCGGAGGCCAGCGACTGAAGTCCCGCGCAGGCGGCGGCGATCCGGTCGGCGGCGTCGGGGTCACCGCCGTAGCGGGCGATGCGCAGCCCGTCCGAGGAGAGCACGACCACCTGCTTCACATTGGGCACGCACTCGGCGAGCTCCTTGAGCATCCAGTCGAAATTGGCCCGTTGCTGGATCACTGGCGGTCTCCCTCGTCGACCTGCTGGTTGTACGCGTCGCCCTGCGGCTTGGCCGCGCCGTCCGGGTCCTCGGCGGTGTGCCCCACCGCGTCGGTCCCCTCGGCCCGGCCCGCCTCGGGCCGCAGCCCGCTCATGAACGCCTCGACCCACAGGCCGGGTTCGGGCTGCTCGGCCCCGCCGTGCCGGTCCTGCTCGCCGGGTGCGGCGGAGGCCGGTGCCGAGGTCCCGTACGCCGCCGGGGCGGGCTCCGCCGCGGGCGGCGGCGTCGAGAGGTCCGGGTTGCGGGGCGTCACGATGATCTGGTCCTCGATGACCTTCGTGTCGTACTTCCTGCGCCGCTGCGGCAGGCCGTTGGCCCGCCATTCCGTGACCACGGGAACGTCGTCCTCCATCGCGGCGACGAGTGGGGCGGAGGGGCGCGGGCCCGTGACGGGGCGCGGTCCTGTGGTGGGGCGGCGCGTCTTCTTCAGTCGCGGCTCCTCCTTGACCGGCAGGCCCTCGTGGTCGACGCGGGGCACGGCGGAGGCGCCGATGCCGTGGGCGAGGCCGGGGGCGTGCTGGGTGCTCAGCATGGCGCGCGGCACGACGAGCACCGCGCGCACGCCGCCGTACGCGGACTGGCGCAGCGAGATCTGCATGTCGTACATCGCGCACAGCCGACCCACGATCGCGAGCCCGAGCCGCGGGTTCCCGCCGAGGTCGTTGAGGTCGTAGCCGGCCTGGGCCTTCTCCAGCATCCCCTCGGTCTTGCGGCGCTGCTCCTCGCTGAGGCTGACGCCGCCGTCCTCGATCTCGATGGCGACGCCGGTCTGCACCTCGACCGCGGTGACGTGCACGCGGGTCGTCGGCGGCGAGTAGCGGGTCGCGTTGTCGAGGAGTTCCGCGCAGGCGTGGATGACGGGCTCGACGGAGATTCCCCTGACGGCCACGTCGCAGATGGCGTGCAGGTCGATGCGCGGGTACTCGAGGATGCGCGACATGGCGCCGCGCAGCACGCTGTAGAGCTTGACGGGCTGGGGCCACTGGCGCCCGGGGCGGGCGCCGCCGAGGACGGCGACGGAGTCGGCGAGGCGGCCGATCAGGGCCGTGCCGTGGTCGACGCGCAGCAGGTCGTCGAAGACCTCGGGGTTGCGGCCGTGGTCCTCCTCCATCTCGCGGAGTTCCTCGGCCTGCTTGTGCACGATGGCCTGGACGCGACGGGCGACGGAGACGAAGGCACGCTGTGCGCCGTCCCGCATCGTGATCTCGTTGTCGATCTCCGTGAGGGCCATGCTCATCAACTCGCGCTCGCCCGGCGTGACATCACGGAAGGCGGGCTCGGCGTCGCAGGTGTTGCGGACGGCGTCGCCCGGCCTGTCGCCGGTGGCCATCCGGTACAGGGCGTGCGGGAAGACCTCCTTGGCCACCCGCATCGTGCGGTGTTCCTGGGCGGCTATATGGGCTTCCAACTCGGCTACATGCTGGGCGTATTGGCCGCGCTGCGCCCTGTTGACGCGGCCGCGGCGGACCGCCTCGGCGGAGACGGCGAGCACGAGGAGCACGCCGAGCGCGCCGCACAGGGCGACGGCCGGCCGGGCGGGCTGCGTGACCAGGGCGGCGGCTGCTCCGGTGGCGGCCGCCATGACCATGGCGGGCAGCAACAGCACGCGCAGATAGGGGACTTCTCGGCCACCGGGAGGCGATTGAACACTCACCATGTATGCCCTCTGAACGGTCGGGTCTGGGAACGTCGGAGATTCAGGATGGTTCGTCACGCTTCAGGTGCGCCACATCACGGAACTTCGGCGCATAAGGGAACAAGCGGCCGAATCCATCTCAACTCGGTTCGCTGCGTGCGAGCTTAGTCCCGCCGGATCATCGCCGGGTCATATTCAGCAAGGCCCTGAAATCGTCCCCACGACAGGAATACACTCGCCCCATTTGCACGCTCGGTCGCGAATCGCACACATGGAGCAATGGCGTCCGCGCGCGCGAATGTGGCCGAACGCAGCGGCGGGCCCACCCGGCATCCGGGTGGGCCCGCCGACGTACGCCTCGCTTCTACCCCACCGAGGAGTAGGCGACGACTCCCCTGCGTACGGCGTCCACGGCCTTGCGCGCATTGCGCCCCACCGTGGAGCCCTCCGTGGGGGCGGCCGCCGCGATCTGCCCCAGCACGTCGATGACCTGCTTGCACCAGCGCACGAAGTCGCCGGCCGGCATCTCGGCCTCCCGCAGCACCTCGTCGAGCCCCTTGCCCGAGGCCCACTGGTAGGCGATCCAGGCGAAGCCGAGGTCGGGCTCGCGCTGGCCGACGCCCTCCGCCTGGTTGATCCGGAACTCCTCCTCCAGGGCGTCGAGCCGGCCCCAGATCCGCACCATCTCGCCGAGCGCCGCCTTGGCCTTTCCCGCGGGCAGCTTGGGCGCGAGCGCGTCGTCCGCGACCCGCGCCTCGAACACCAACGCCGAGACGCACGCCGCGAGTTCGGCCGGGTTCAGGTCCTCCCAGACGCCGTCCCGCAGGCACTCACTGGCGAGCAGGTCCAGCTCGCCGTAGAGGCGGGCGAGCCGCTTGCCGTGCTCGGTCACCTCGTCGCCGCGCAGATAGTCCATCTCGGTGAGCAGCTTGACGATGCGGTCGAAGGTCCGCGCGATCGTGTTCGTGCGCCCCTCGATCCGCCGCTCCAGCTGCCCGGTGTCCCGCTTGAGCCGGTAATAGCGCTCGGCCCACCGCGCGTGGTCCTCGCGGTCGGAGCAGCCGTGGCACGGATGCGCCCGCAACTCAGCCCGCAGCCGCGCGATCTCCCGGTCGTCCGCCGCCTCCGAGCGGCCCTTCTTCTTGTGCCGGTCCGGCACGATGTGGCCGGCCTTGGTGCGCAGCGCGGAGGCCAGATCGCGCCGGGACTGCGGCGAGCGCGGGTTGAACGACTTCGGGATGCGCATCCGGTCCAGCGCCTCCACGGGCACCGGGAAGTCGATCGAGGCGAGCCGCTTGACCTGGCGCTCGGCGGTCAGCACCAGCGGTCTCGGGCCGTCGTGGTGCTCGAAGCCGCGATGCCCGTTGGACCGGCCGGCCGGCAGGCCCGGGTCGAGCACGAGCGCGAGGCCCGCGAACTTCCCCGTCGGCACATGGATGACGTCACCGGGCTTCAGCTTCTCCAGCGCGGCCGCCGCCTGGACGCGCCGCTGTGCGGCACCCTGCTTGGCCAACTCGGTCTCGCGGTCCTTGAGTTCGCGCCGCAGCCGGGCGTACTCCTCGAAATCGCCGAGGTGGCAGGTCATGGACTCCTGGTAGCCCTCGAGCCCCTCCTCGTTCTTCTGCACCTGCCGCGAGATGCCCACGACCGAGCGGTCCGCCTGGAACTGGGCGAAGGACGTCTCCAGGAGCTCCCTCGACCGGTGGCGGCCGAACTGGTCGACCAGGTTCACCGCCATGTTGTACGACGGCCTGAAGCTCGACTTGAGCGGGTACGTGCGCGTACCCGCGAGCCCCGCCAGGTACTCGGGGCTGAAGCCGCGCTGCCACAGCACCACGGCGTGGCCCTCGACATCGATGCCACGACGCCCGGCACGACCTGTGAGCTGCGTGTACTCACCGGGCGTGATGTCCGCGTGCTGCTCGCCGTTCCACTTGACGAGCTTCTCCAACACCACCGACCTGGCAGGCATGTTGATGCCGAGCGCGAGCGTCTCCGTCGCGAACACGGCCTTCACCAGGCCGCGCACGAACAGCTCCTCGACGACCTCCTTGAAGGTCGGCAGCATGCCCGCGTGGTGCGCGGCGATGCCGCGCTCAAGACCTTCGAGCCACTCGAAGTAGCCGAGGACGTGCAGATCCTCGTCGGGAATGGCCGCCGTGCGCTCCTCGACGATCGAGCGGACCTCGGCCCGCGCGTCCTCGTCGTTGAGTCTGAGGCCCGCGTACAGGCACTGCTGGACGGAGGCCTCGCAGGCGGCCCGGCTGAAGATGAACGTGATGGCGGGCAGCAGTCCCTCGGAGTCGAGGCGCTCGATGACCTCGGGGCGGCCCGGCGTCCAGATCCGGGAGCGCTGTCTGCGCTCCCGCTCCCTGTCGGCCTCGCGCATGTGCCGGCCGCGTCTGCGGTCCTGGTACGAGGGGCGGCTGGCCTCCATGCGCGCCATCCGCGTCAGGTCGGGGTTGACCGCCTTCTTGCTGCCCTCACCCTCCTCGAAGAGGTCGTACATCCGGCGCCCGGCGAGCACGTGCTGGAACAGGGGCACGGGCCGGTGCTCGGAGACGATCACTTCGGTGTCACCGCGCACGGTGTCGAGCCAGTCGCCGAACTCCTCCGCGTTCGACACCGTCGCCGACAGGGAGACGAGGGTCACGGACTCCTGGAGGTGAATGATCACCTCTTCCCAGACGGCGCCACGGAAGCGGTCTGAGAGGTAGTGCACCTCGTCCATGACGACGTAGCCGAGCCCGAGGAGCGACCGCGAGCCCGCGTACAGCATGTTGCGCAGCACTTCGGTGGTCATGACGACCACGGGCGCGTCACTGTTCACACTGTTGTCGCCCGTGAGCAGGCCGACCTTGTCCGCGCCATAGCGCTTCGAGAGGTCCTGGTACTTCTGGTTCGACAGGGCCTTGATGGGGGTCGTGTAGAAACACTTCTTGCCCTGCTCCAGGGCAAGGTGTACGGCGAATTCGCCGACGATCGTCTTGCCGGAGCCGGTGGGCGCCGCGACCAGGACGCCCTTGCCCGCCTCCAGCGCCTGGCACGCCTCGATCTGGAAGGGGTCGAGGCCGAAGTCGTACATCTCGCGGAAGGTCGCGAATGCGGTGGCCTGCTCGGCGGCCCGCTTACGGGCTGCCGCATACCGCTCGGCCGGTGAGAGGTCCTCTGTCATCGTGTTTTCCAGCCTACCGACGACCACTGACATCGGACGATCATTATCCGGTTAGGACTAGGGCCCGTCCGGCGGATCAGCCGGTGAGGATCCGCACCGCCCCCGGCACGCACCGCGCGACCAGCGGCAACGCGCCGACCGGCTCCCCGTCCGCGTAACCCGTGATGCCCCCGGCGGCCAACTCGACACGCGCCGCCCGGTACACGCTCACCGCGGGGTGGCCGATGTGGGTCCCCTTGTAGACGCGTGGGAACACCTTCATCAGGGTCGTACGGGAGCAGTCCCCGACCACGGTCACGTCGAAAAGACCGTCGCTCATGTCGGCCTCCGCGCAGATCCTCATGCCACCGCCGTACGACGTCCCGTTGCCGACGGCGATCAGCGTCGCGGCGACCTCGCGCACGGAACCGTCGTCGAGCGTCAGCTTGAAGGGCACCGCCTTGAAGGTGGCCAGTTCCAGCGCGATCGCCAGATCGTACTTGAAGCGGCCGATCGGCAGCCGCATCCGGTTGCCGCGGTCGTTGACGCGTGAGTCGAAGCCGGAGGCGAGCACAGTGCCGAACCAGTGGTCGCCGATCCGGCCGAGGTCGACCTCCCGGGTCCGCGAGCCCTTCAGCGCGTCGGCGACGAGCCGGCCGGCCGTGGCCGGGTCACGTATCGGAAGGCCGAGCGCACGGGCGAAGTCGTTGCCGGTCCCCACGGCGACGATCCCGAGCGGTGTGTCGGTCCCGGCGACCGCCTGCAGCGCGAGGTTCACGAGGCCGTCCCCGCCGACGGCCACCAGCGCCCCGGTCCCCTCCGCCACCGCTTCACGCGCGCGTGCCAGGGCGTCGTCGGCGTCCGTTCCGACGACGGTGCGCACCTGGAAACCGGCTGCCCGCAAAGCGGAAGCGGCCGGCTGCGCAGCGTGTGCGCCCCGGCCGCGTCCCGCGGTGGGATTGACGAAGAGGGTGATCTCACAGCTCACGTGCGGACACTAACAAGTGCCCAGCTCCGAACAGGAGTTACCTCAGGTCACATCGTCGTAACCGTTGATCCGGTCCGGTCGCGTCGCCGTGTCCGGCCGCTCGGAGGTCGCCTGCTCCGGGAGCGCCCGGCTCGCCGGGACGGGCTCGATCTCGCCGATGTCATCGGGCGTCAGGTCGAGCTCGGAGGCCTCGTCGTCATCGGGTCCCGCGGCCTCGCTCAGCCGCCTGCGCCGGTCGTTGAGCAGCGAGAAGATCACCGCTCCGAAGTAGAGGATCCAGATGGGCCCGGCGAGCAGCAGCATGGTCACCGGGTCGGTGCTCGGCGTCGCCACGGCCGCGAACACCGTGATGCCCATGATCATCGCGCGCCACCAGCCGAGCATCCGCTTGCCGGTGATCGCCCCGATGAGGTTGAGGAAGATCAGCAGCAGGGGCAGCTCGAAGGAGAGTCCGAAGACGAGCACCATGCGCAGCACGAGGTCGAGCAGATCGTCGAGCGGCAGCAGGTTCTGGGCGTTGCCCGGCGTGAAGTCGATGAGGACCTTCGCCGTCGTCGGCAGCACCGTGTAGGCGAAGTAGGCGCCGATCATGAAGAGCGGGGCGCCCGTGGCCACGAACGCGTACGCGTACTTCTTCTCGTGCCGGTGCAGACCCGGCGCGACGAAGCCCCAGAGCTGGTACAGCCAGACCGGCGAGGCGCCGACGACGCCGACCATCAGCGACACCTTCAGAGCGAGGGTGAAGGGGGTCAGCAGGCCGTTGAGGGTGATCTGGGCGCAGGGCTTGTCCGATGTCGTCTTCGCCAGCTCGGAGAACGACTGTGCGCAGCCGACCGAGTCGAGGATCGGCTTGGTGATCACATTGATGATGTCGTTGTAGAAGAACGCGGCGACGATCGTGATCGCGACGATGCCCACGAGCGCCTTCGCGAGCCGGTTGCGGAGCTCACGCAGGTGCTCCGCGAGCGGCATCCGCCCCTCGGGATCCTTCTCCTGTTTGCGGGCAGACTTGAGCAACCCACGTCCTCATCTCGTGCGGCAGGCCGCCATGGCAGGCGCGGCCTTCGATCAGCTCTTGGTCGTCTGGTTCGTCTGCTCGTTCACGGGACGCGAGCTGTCCACGTCGCCGGGGGACGCCTGGATGGTGCGCGGTACCGCGGTGTCCTTGGCGTCCTGCGGCGCGTCGGAGGGAGCGGCCGTCTTGTCGCCGCCCTCGCCCTTCATGGCCTTGGCCTCGCTCTTGAGGATGCGGGCCGACTTGCCCAGCGAACGCGCCATGTCGGGAAGCTTCTTCGCGCCGAACAGCAGAATGACCACTACGAGGATCAGGATGATCTCGGGTGCACCGAGCCTTCCGAACATATCCGTTTACCTTCTCACTGAGGCGGCAGGGGGCGGGGCTGCCGGTACCGATCGGACCTCGGACTGTTGTCCGACCACCGTGCTGGCAGCGATCGTATCCCGTGGGGGTAAACACGAGGCAATGCCCGTGCGTCCTCCCAATTGCGGACCGCGCCTCACTACCGGACCGCCAAAGGGAGCGTACCCGCCGACCACGACAACGGGACAGGCCGCGACGGTAAAGCGCTTTCCACGCTCCCGCCGAGGGCGCCGACGGGCCGTCAGACCACGTCGCCGCCGGCCTTCGCGACACCCACGGCGGCCCGCTCGAGGTCCTCCGCCGCGCGGTTGATCCGCTGCGTGGTGTCGGCCACTTGACTCCCGAGGCGCTGCGCCTCGACGAAGACCCGCACCGCGAGGACCGCCAGCACGGCGAGCCCCACGAAACCCACAGCAACCGCCAGCATCGCCCAGAACATGCGCCGAGCCTAGACGGTCTGGTGGAGACGCAGCGTGCGCACCCCGCCACCGGTGAGGAGTTCGATGATGCGCTCACCGGCGGGCTTGCGCACCGAGGTCTCGCACTCGGGGCAGGTGAACGAGTAGAACGTGGTGCGGCGGCTGGCCCCGATCGCCAACCGGATCGCCGTCGCGGCCAGTTCGAAGCGGGCGCGACAGTCGGGGCAGGCGGCCCTGAAGACGACGGGCGCGACGGTCGACGCCGTGGGGGACATTTCGGCGATATCAGTGAATCCGGCCATACCCGTCATGTCTCGCACCTCACGCCGCCCCGTCGTACGCCACGAGCGCCTCGCGCGCCGCGTCCCGCGCGCTGGTCGCCAGCTCGGCGGGCGCCACGATGTGCCCGTCCCGGCCGAGCCGCAGCGCGAGCCTGCGCAGCGAGGACGGCTCCGGCGTGCGCAGCGTGATCCGCAGCCCGCCGTCCTGCAGCTCCTCGGCGCTGTCGTGCGGGTAGTACTCGGCGACCCAGCGGCCACCGGGGCCGACCTCGACGACCACCTCGGGGTCCTCGGCCGCGGGCTGCACAAGCCCCTCGGACAGATCCCGCAGTTCGACCTCCGGCGGCGCCGACGGCTCGTCCAGGACCTTGATCTCGGCGACCCGGTCGAGCCGGAACGTCCGCCGCGCCTCCGAACGACGACACCACGCCTCTACGTAGGTGTGCCCCACGCTCACGAGCCGGATCGGGTCGATCTCCCGCTCGGTGACCTCGTCGCGGGCGGGTGAGTAGTAGCGGATCCACAGCCGGCGCCGCTCCGAGATCGCCCGGTCGACGTCCGCGAAGACGCCGCCCTCCGACTCGAAGGTGACGCTCAGGCGCGCGCTGGCGCCGGCCACCTCACCGGCCGCGGTCTCCAGCTTCGCGGTCGCCCGCAGCAGCGCGAGACGGTCGCTCTCCCGCAGCCCCGGCAGCGTCGCGACCGCGCGGGCCGCCACCAGAAGCGCGGTCGCCTCGTCGGCGGCGATCCGCAGCGGCTCCGCGACATCGTCGGGGTTGTGCCACCAGATGCGGTCGCCGTCGGTGTCGATGTCCAGCAGATCGCCGCCGCGGAAGCTCGTTCCGCACAGCGGCAGCACGTCCAAGTCGGAGATCAGCTCGTCCTCGGTGATGCCGAAGGCCCGCGCGACATCCTCCACGCGCGCGCCGGGGCGCTCGCGCAGATACGTCACCAGGGACAACATCCGCCGGGTCTGGTCAATGGCGTTGGAAGCCATCTGCGTACTCCCCCTCAGCCCTTGGCCACGGCGCGCAGCCGGTCCACGACATCGGCCCGCAGTTCCGCGGGCTCCAGCACCACCACGTCAGGCCCGAACTCCACGAGCCAGGCGTCGAGCCCGTGCCCGTACGGGATCTCCATCTCGTCCCAGCCCCCGCCGAGCTCGCGCACGGAGGCGGCCTTGGCGCGCAGCGGGTAGCCGGCGCCCGTCCGCAGCCTGATCAGCGCGGAGCGGTCGGCGGTCTCCCCCGCCCAACTCGCGACGGTCTCCCGCACGGTCACCACATCCGGCACGGGCACCTTGAACTGTCCTGCGCGCGAACGCACCTTGCCGGTGATCCGGGACAGCCGGAAGACCCGCTCGGCCTGCCGGTCCCGATCCCAGCCCGCGAGGTACCAGTGGCCGCGCCAGCACTCCAGGGCCCACGGCTCGACGTGCCGCTGCTCGGGCCGGACGGCCGTGGCCTTGCGGTAGTCGAAGACGACAGGGCGCCGGTCGCGGCAGGCCAGCATCAGCGGCTCGAAGGACGCCTCGTGCGCCGGGATCCTGGGTTCGAGCGCGCCATGGCTCTCGTACGGGTCCACGTCCTCGGGCATCCCGGCCGCGCGCAGCTTCTGCAGGGCGCCGCTCGCCGCTCCGGCGAGGCGGGCCTGCTGCCAGACCTTCGCGGCGAGGCCGAGGGCGGCGGCCTCCTCCGCGTCGAGCGTGACGGGCGGCAGGCGGTTGCTGTCACGGCCGGCCAGATATCCGACCTCGCCGTCCAGGTTCTCCACGGTCTCGATGACCAGGCCGAGTTCGCGCAGATCGTCCTTGTCGCGCTCGAACATCCGGTTGAAGGAATCGTCGCTGCCCGCTTCGAGGTAGGCCTCGATGGAGCCGCGCAGCTCGCGCTTGCTGAGCGGACGCCGCGTCCCGAGCAGACACAGCGCCAGATTCATCAGCCGCTCGGCCTTGGCAATCGCCATCGACGCCCTTTCTGAAGGTGACTCCCGACGGACGACCGTACCGCTCGGGAGTGTCGCGGCAAAAGCCGAGGGCCCATGCCAGCTGGCATGGGCCCAGGGTTGACCGCTTGCGGTCGGAGTGCGACTGGCTCAGACGGCGATCAGGTCACACACGAAGATCAGCGTCTCGCCGGGGGCGATGCGGCCGCCGCCGGCGCCACGGTCCCCGTACGCGAGGTGCGCCGGGATGGTCAGCCGACGACGACCGCCGACCTTCATGCCCTGCACGCCCTTGTCCCAGCCCGCGATGACCTGACCGGCACCGAGCTGGAACTCCAGCGGGTTGCCGCGGTTCCACGAGGCGTCGAACTCCTCGCCGGTGGAGAAGGCCACGCCCACGTAGTGGACCTTCACGAAGTCGCCGGCCTTGGCCTCGGCGCCGTCGCCCTCCCAGAGCTCCTCGATCTGGAGGTCCGCCGGTGCGTCACCGATCGGGAAGTCGACCTCGGGCTTGTCGATGTTCACGTGAAGTGCTCCTGCTTGTTGACTGCTCTGCAAACGGGACAGTCTGCCATCTTCTGCGGCTCAGTGTGCCGCTCAGTGTGCCGCTCAGTGTGCGGCGAGGATGTCGACCGTGAAGACCAGCGTCGAATTGGCCGGCAGCGTCTTGCCCTGCGCCTTCTTGCCGTACGCCTGCTCCGGCGGGATCACCAGGAGCACCCGGTCACCGACGTGCTTGCCGACGAGCCCGTTGTCCCAGCCCTTGATGACCTGGCCGCCGCCGATCGGCGTCGTGAACGGCTGGCCGCTCTTCCAGGACGAGTCGAACAGCGCGGCCTTCTTCTTGCCCTCGTTGATCTTCCAGGCGGCACCGCTGTACTGCATGGTGACCGTCTGGCCCTTCTTGACCTCGTCACCCTTGCCCTGGATCAGGACCTTGTCGACCAGCTTCTTCGGCGGGTCGCTCTTCGGGATCGAGATCGTCGCCGGCTCTTCCTTGTCGGCCTGGATCTGCGGCAGGTCCGACGGGATCGAGGCCTGCTTGCCCGCGGCCTTCTTCGGGATGACCTTGCCGACGTCCAGGGCGAAGACGAGCGTGTCCGAGCCCTTGATGCCCACCTGCTGGTTGCCCTGGCTGCCGAAGCCCGCGGCCGGCGGCGCCACGACGAGGACCCGGCTGCCCTCCTTCTGCCCGAGCACGGCCTGCGAGAACGCCGGAAGCTGACCCTCGGCGCCCGCGGTCACCATCTGGTCGCCACCGCCCTGCGCGCCGTACGTGGACCCGAGGTCCTTGCCGCCCTTCCAGACCTTTCCGGTGAAGTTCATCGACACCAGGTCGTTCTTCTTCACCGCCGGACCGTCACCCTGCGACACCGTGTGCACGACGAACTTGTCGCTCGGGTCGCCCTTCGGCAGCGAGATCTTCGCCTGCTTGCCGTACGCCCCCGACACCGCCGGCATCGGGTCGGCCTTGTCGACCGCCTTCGGCACCGCGGCCCCCTTCGGCGAGGAGGACGAGTCGGCCTTGTCCGCCGAATCCTTGTTGCCGTCATCGCCGCCGCAAGCCGTCGCGGTCAGCGCCAGTGCCGGCACGATCAGTAGAGCTGCAAGTCGGCGTCGCACAGTGGTCCTCAGGTCGCTCGAATAAGGTCCGGCCACTCTAGGCCCTGTCCCTGACATTCCAAGGGACGGCCGGGGGCCTCGTACGAATGATTCGTACGAGGCCCCCGGCCGGATTGCTCAGCGTGTGCGCCCACATACCGGCGATCACATACCGGCGATCAACTTCTCCACCCGATCGTCCACACTGCGGAACGGGTCCTTGCACAGCACCGTGCGCTGCGCCTGATCGTTCAGTTTCAGATGCACCCAGTCGACCGTGAAGTCACGGCGCTGCTCCTGGGCACGGCGAATGAAGTCACCGCGCAGCCTCGCGCGCGTGGTCTGCGGCGGCACCGACTTGCCTTCGAAGATCTTCAGATCGTTGCAGATCCGCTTGGCCTGGCCCTTCTTCTCCAGGAGGTAGTAGAGACCGCGCTGCCGGTGGATGTCGTGATACGCGAGGTCTATCTGCGCGACCCTCGGGTGCGACATCGTCATGTTGTGCTTCGCGCGATAACGCTCGATGAGCTTGTACTTCATGACCCAGTCGATCTCGGTGCCCACCCGGTCCAGATCCTCGGACTCGATGGCGTCGAGCGTGCGACCCCACAGCTCGAGGACCTGCTCGACGGTGCCGGTGCGGATCCCCCGGCGATCGACGAAGTCCACGGCCTTCTCGTAGTACTCGCGCTGCACCTCGAGAGCCGAGGCCTCCCGGCCACTGGCGAGCCGCACCTTGCGGCGACCCGTGATGTCGTGACTCACCTCGCGGATCGCCCGGATCGGGTTCTCCAGGGTGAGGTCCCGCATCACCGTGCCCGCCTCGATCATGCGCAGCACGAGGTCGGTGGCGCCGACCTTCAACAGCATCGTCGTCTCCGACATGTTCGAGTCGCCGACGATGACGTGCAGACGGCGATAGCGCTCGGCGTCCGCGTGCGGTTCGTCCCTGGTGTTGATGATCGGCCGGGAGCGCGTCGTCGCGGAGCTGACGCCCTCCCAGATGTGCTCGGCACGCTGGCTCACGCAGTACACGGCACCGCGCGGAGTCTGCAGCACCTTGCCCGCACCGCACAGCAACTGCCTTGTGACCAGGAAGGGGATGAGAATGTCCGCGAGCCGTGAGAACTCCCCGTGCCGCGCCACCAAGTAGTTCTCATGGCAGCCGTAGGAGTTACCCGCCGAGTCGGTGTTGTTCTTGAACAGGTATACGTCGCCCGCGATCCCCTCCTCGTGCAGGCGGCGTTCGGCGTCGACGAGCAGGCCTTCCAGAATGCGCTCGCCCGCCTTGTCGTGCGTGACCAACTCGGTCACGTTGTCACATTCGGGAGTTGCGTATTCCGGATGCGACCCGACGTCGAGGT
Source organism: Streptomyces sp. NPDC002790 (assembly GCF_040295505.1). Lineage (NCBI taxonomy): Bacteria > Bacillati > Actinomycetota > Actinomycetes > Kitasatosporales > Streptomycetaceae > Streptomyces > Streptomyces sp. NPDC002790. The sequence continues at coordinate 19,309 of NZ_JBEOVM010000034.1, forward strand.
AAAGGCGGGCACCGTTCCGCAGAAAGACATTGCTGCTGCGGCCCCATGACACGACACGGCGGAAGAGGTACCGCGCCACCTCGTCAGGAGACAGGCGGCGCTGTCCCCTAAACGTACACGTGACGCCGTACTCGTTCTCCAGCCCGAAAATGCGGCGGTCCATGACTGAACATTACGCCCGATCCCCCGAGCTGAAACGGGGTTCGACGGCACGGTTTGGATCATTTTCCGAAGAGCGTGCGACACGCCCGGACGTGCGCGGCTCCGCCAGGACCCGAGCCGTTGAAACCAGGACGACCAGCGCGAGCGCGCCGGCGACCGCCGGAACGGCGAAACCCCACCGTGTGCCGGCCCACTCGACGACCGGGCCCGCCACGGCCGTTCCCACACTGGAGCCGACCATGAACGTCGTCACGAGCCACGAGAACGCCTCCGTCACCGTGCCCCGCGGCGCGTGCCGGTCCACCACGATGAACGCACACGCGATGCACGGCGCGAGGAACACCCCCGCCACCACCATCAGAGCCACCATCGCCACCGGACCCGGCATCAGGACCAACGGCACGTAGAACAAGGCAAGGAGCGCCACCAGCCACCGAAGTCGCGCCTCCGGAGCGCCACTCCACTGGCGGGCCCCATACATGCTGCCACCCACCAGCGCGCCCAACCCGATCGCCGCCATCAGCCAGCCGTACACGGCATCGCCGCCGCGCCCCTCCGCATACGACATCGCCGCCACGGTGATCGAACCGAGCGCGATCCCGATGAACAAGAAGGCAACGAGCAGGACCAGCAGCCCAGACGAGCGCAACGCGCCCAGCCAATGCGCCTCGCGCGGAGCCGAACGCCACGCGCGCGAAGGCTTCGACAGCACCACGGAGAGCGCGCCCAACACGCCGATCACGTTGAGCACCACGAGCGCGGCCTGCGCCGACCACAACGACACGCACAGGGTCACCAGCAACGGCCCTACGGTGAACATGACTTCCTGCGCGATCGCGTCCATCGCGTACGCCGTGTGCACCTGCTCCTCACGCGCCAGCACACTCGGCCACAGCGCACGCAGACCGCCCTCGAGCGGCGGCGTGAACAGCCCGGCCAGGGCCATCGCCGCGTACGCCAACGGCAGCGAGTCCATCCCGACGAACGCGAAGACCGTCATCGCGAGGCCCGACAGGATCGCCGCCGGCAGCTGCACCAGCGGCTGGCCCCGCAGGTCGACGAGGCGCCCCAGGAGCGGCTGCCCGATCGCGTTCGCCACCCCGTACACCGCCGCGAGCGCGCCCGCCAGGCTGTACGTGCCGCCCTCGGCCCGGATGAAGAGCACGACGGCGATCGGAGCCGTCGCGTTCGGCAACCTGCCCACCAGGGTCCCGGTGAGCAGCCGCATCGCGTGCCGCGCCCTGAGGATCTCCGCATAACCCGCTGCCATCGACCCGCCCCCGCCTTGAAGTTTTACGTATAACGTCTCGGCGTTATACGTACCACGTGCCCGGCGGACAGAGCCACCCGCTAACGTCGGGAACCCCGGACGACCCCTACGGAGGCACCAGTGACCAGCGGCCCGGACGGCACCACCACCGCCCGCCCCACCAGCAGAGACGTCGCCCGCGCGGCAGGCATCTCGCAGGCCGCCGTCTCGCTCGTCATGGGCGGCAAATGGCGCGGCCGAGTCTCCGAGACCACCGCCGAACGCGTCCGCGCCGCCGCGGAGCGACTCGGCTACCGCCCCAACCTCGCGGCCCGCAACCTCCGCACCGGCCGCACCCGCACCGCCCTCCTCGTCGTCCCCGCACTCACCAACGAGTTCTTCGCCGGGGTCTACACCGGAGCGGCCCGCGTCGCGGCACAACACGACTTCGGCGTCATCCTCTACCCGTCACCCGACGGCATCGGCCCCGCGCGCGACCCCTTCCCCTCCGCCCGCGCCGCACTCGACGGCATCCTCGCCTCCTCCATGGCCGCCGACGCCCTCACCGCCCTGCGCGGCGACGACACCCCACCCATCCCCCTCGTCATGCTCGACAGCGACCCCGCGGGCAGCCCCGGCGCCACCACCGTCAACCTCGACCTCGCCGACGGCATCCGCCGGATCACCGACCACCTCATCGCCCACGGCCACCGGAACTTCCTGCACCTCGCCTCCGCCGTCCAGTCCTGGACCTTCGACGTCCGCGCCCGCGAACTCGCTGCCCGCACCGCACAGTTGCCCGACACCACCGTGCGCACCGTCCGCTCCGCCCTCACCGTCGAGGACGCCGTCGCCGCCACCGAAACAGCGCTGCGCACCTCCGGCCTCGTCGAGCCCACCGCCATCGTCTGCGACGACGACAAGCTCGCCGCCGGCGCCTACAAGGCCGCCCGCCGGATGGGCCTGCGCGTCCCCGACGACCTCTCCGTCACCGGCTTCGACGACCTCTCCCTCGCCACCGCGATCGAACCCGAACTCACCACCGTGCGCCTGCCCGCCGAAGAGGTCGGCGCCCACGGCATGCGCGCCCTGCTCGCCGTCCTCGACGAACGCGAGGCCGAAACGACCCCGCTCCCCGTCGAGTTGATCGTGCGCGGCTCCACGGGACCGGCCGCACCCCGCCCCTGACACACGGGTGCCCCGGCCGGTTCGACAACCGGCCGGGGCACACGACGCGCTACGAGCTACTTGTCCTCTGAAGGACCTGAAGGTCCGTCGTCGTCGGACACCGCCTCCGACTCGGCCTCCGTCGTCGCGGCAGCCCCCTCGGCCGTGAGCAGCCGCGACAACTGCCGCCCCACGATCCGCTTGAACTTCCGCTGCTGCGGCCGCGTCCGGTCCAGGACCGCCACCTCCAGGCGCTCCGCGGGAATCTCCCGCTCGCCCCCGTTGGTGTCCCTCGACAGCGCCGTCACGGCCAGCTTCAGGGCCTCGGACAGCGTCATGCCGTCCCGGTGCTCCTGATCCAGGTAATTGCTGATCTGCTCCGCACTGCCACCGACCGCCACCGAGCCGTGCTCGTCGACGATCGACCCGTCGTGCGGAAGCCGGTAGATCTGATCACCCTCGGCCGACTGCCCGACCTCGGCGACCACCAACTCCACCTCGTACGGCTTCTCCCCCGCGCTGGAGAAGATCGTGCCCAGCGTCTGCGCGTACACATTCGCCAGACCACGAGCCGTCACATCATCACGGTCGTATGTGTACCCCCGCAGATCCGCGTAGCGCACACCACCGATCCGAAGGTTCTCGTACTCGTTGTACTTACCGGCGGCCGCGAAACCGATCCGATCATAGATCTCGCTGAACTTGTGCAGAGCACGGGACGGGTTCTCGCCGACGAACACGATGCCATCGGCGTACTGCAGCACGACAAGGCTGCGACCGCGAGCGATGCCCTTGCGCGCGTACTCCGCGCGGTCGGCCATCGCCTGCTGGGGTGAGACATAGAACGGCGTCGACACCGGCTATCCGTCCCTTTCTGTCAGTAAAAAGTCAGTGGGGAACCAGAGGCAGAGGCGCGGTCAGCTCACAACAGGGCGGCCCGCGGGCCGTCCGGCTGCTCCAGACGCCGCTCGAGAACCGCCCGCGCGATCTCGGACGACTCATCGTCCGACAACCGCCGGAACCCGTCCTCAGTGATCACCGTGACGATCGGGAAGATACGCCGCGCCATGTCCGGACCACCCGTCGCCGAGTCGTCATCGGCCGCGTCGTACAACGCCTGCACGACCAACGTCGTCGCCTGCTCCTCCGTCAGGTCCTCGCGGTAGAGCTTCTTCATCGCCCCACGCGCGAACACCGAACCGGAGCCGGTCGCGGCATACCCGTGCTCATCACTCCGGCCACCCGTGACGTCGTACGAGAAGATCCGGCCCTTCTCGCGATCCACGTCGTAACCCGCGAACAGCGGCACAACGGCCAGCCCCTGCATGGCCATCCCGAGGTTCGACCGAATCATGGTCGACAACCGGTTCGCCTTGCCCTCCAGCGACAGCTGCGCACCCTCGACCTTCTCGAAGTGCTCCAGCTCCAACTGGAAGAGCTTCACCATCTCGACGGCCAGACCGGCGGTGCCGGCGATGCCCACGGCCGAGTACTCGTCCGCCGGGAAGACCTTCTCGATGTCGCGCTGCGCGATCACGTTCCCCATCGTGGCCCGCCGGTCACCGGCGAGTACCACGCCACCGGGGAACGCGACCGCGACGATGGTCGTGCCGTGCGGGGCCTCGATGACACCCTGCGTCGGCGGCAACTGCCGGTTGCCCGGCAGGATTTCGGGCTGGTGCTCGGACAGGAAGTCCATGAAGGACGACGATCCCGGCGTCAGGAAGGCAGCCGGTAGACGCCCGGTGCTACGAGGGTTGGCTTCCACGCGTTTCCTTCCAAGTAGGCAGCGGCCCGACGGACGGTGTCGAGGTCATCCCCCAACTTGCCGATGGCCGAATTGCAGTTGAAGCACAGTACGCCACGGACCCTACCCGTCTCGTGGCAGTGATCCACATGTACTGCCGGGGCATTCAGCTTGTGGTACCACTCGGCGTGCGGCTTGCCGGAAATACGCGGCGCCGCATTCCGCCACGCATTGCCGGCACCACACCTGGAGCCCGTGCAGACGGTCGTGTCGGCCGCGACCGACATGACCGCTATTGCCCGCCCTTCTGCACAAATGACCTCACGAAGTCCTCTGCGTTCTCCTCCAAGACGTCGTCGATTTCGTCCAAGACGGAGTCGACGTCATCGCTCAGCTTCTCCTGGCGCTCCTTGAGGTCCTCGGTCGACTGCTCGTCGACCTCCTGCTCCTCGACCTCCTCGGTGGAGCGCGTCGCCTTCTGCTGTCCGCCGCCGGTGTCCTTGGTTGCCATGTCCAGCTCACCCCGCTCGGTTCGACATCCACGCCGTGGGACGACGTGGTTCGCTCAGGTCGTTCGTGATCAGAACCCTACGCGTCGGCTCTGACATCGGCCCCGCACTTTGTGCAACGTGCGGGGCCCACCTCTGTGATTCCCCTGCCACCGACTTTTCAGCCCTGGATCGGTGATTGATCATCGGTGGATCGGGTGCCCGTCACTGGCCGGACAGCACCCGGACCAGGTCCTCGGCCGTGCGGCACCTGTCCAGGAGCTCCTTCACGTGGTTCCGCGTTCCGCGAAGGGGTTCCAGGGTTGGGACGCGCTGGAGCGAGTCCCGGCCGGGGAGGTCGAAGATGACCGAGTCCCAGGAGGCCGCCGCGACGTCGTCCGCGTACTGCTCGAGGCAGCGTCCGCGGAAGTACGCACGGGTGTCCTCCGGCGGCTTCGTACGGGCGTTCTCGACCTCGGTCTCGTCCAGGAGGCGCTTCATCTTGCCGCGCGCCTCCAGGCGGTTGTAGAGGCCCTTCTCGGCCCGTACGTCGGCGTACTGGAGGTCGAGCAGGTGCAGCTTGGCGGCGTCCCACTCGAGGTTGTCGCGGCGCCGGTAGCCCTGCATGAGCTCGAGCTTGGTGACCCAGTCGAGCTCGCCGGACAGGCTCATGGGATCCGACTCCAGGCGCCCCAGCACGTCCTCCCAGCGCGCCAGGACGTCCTTGGTCTGGTCGTCCGCGTCGGAGCCGAAGCGCTCCTCCACGTACTTCCTGGCGAGCTCGAAGTACTCCATCTGGAGTTGCACCGCGGTGAGTGTGCGGCCACTACGGAGAGTGATCAGGTGTTGGAGGGACGGGTCGTGGGAGACCTGGTGGAGGGTGCGGACGGGCTGGTCCACGGCCAGGTCGACCGCGATGAAACCGTCTTCGATCATGGACAGAACGAGTGATGTCGTGCCGAGCTTGAGGTAGGTCGAGATCTCCGACAGATTCGCGTCGCCGATGATCACGTGCAGGCGGCGGTACTTCTCCGCGTCGGAGTGCGGCTCGTCGCGGGTGTTGATGATCGGGCGCTTGAGGGTGGTCTCGAGGCCCACCTCGACCTCGAAGTAGTCGGAGCGCTGGCTGAGCTGGAAGCCGTGTTCGTGGCCGTCCTGACCGATGCCCACACGGCCGGCGCCCGTGACCACCTGGCGGGAGACGAAGAAGGGCGTCAGGTGGCGCACGATGTCCGAGAAGGGGGTCTCCCGCTTCATCAGGTAGTTCTCGTGCGTCCCGTAGGAGGCGCCCTTGTTGTCGGTGTTGTTTTTGTAGAGGTGGATGGGCTGGGCGCCGGGCAGCTGGGCCGCCCGGTCCGCGGCCTCGGCCATGATGCGCTCGCCGGCCTTGTCCCAGAGCACGGCGTCGCGGGGGTTGGTGACCTCGGGTGAGCTGTATTCGGGGTGTGCGTGGTCCACGTAGAGGCGCGCGCCGTTGGTGAGGATGACGTTGGCCAGGCCGATGTCCTCGTCGGTCAGCTGGCTCGAGTCGGCGGCCTCGCGTGCGAGGTCGAAGCCTCGCGCGTCGCGCAGCGGGTTCTCTTCCTCGAAGTCCCAGCGGGCCCTGCGGGCCCGGTGCATCGCCGCGGCGTAGGCATTGACGATCTGGGACGAGGTGAGCATGGCATTGGCGTTGGGGTGGCCGGGGACGGAGATCCCGTATTCCGTCTCGATGCCCATTACTCGCCGTACGGTCATGCGGCCCTCCTTGCCCGGCAGCGCCCTCGGTCGGGGGCGCCGCTCAAGTACCGCTGGTTCTCCGGTGCGTGTGCGGTGCCCGTCCCCGCACTGCGCGACTCGGCGGCATGGAAGAGACTAGAACGCCTTTGCGCTGGTGGGGAGATCATTTGCGTCATTGGATTCGCTCCGGCTTCGCGCGGTCGCTCGCGTGGTCGGTTCCTGTCGTGCGCCGCGGAGTGCTGCCGCAAAACAGTCGGCTGCGGGTACCCGGTTCGGGCACCCGCAGCCACCCTGTCTTTTACAGGTACTGACCGGTGTTCGCCACCGTGTCGATGGAGCGTCCGGTGTCCGCGCCCTGCTTTCCGGTGACGAGGGTGCGGATGTAGACGATCCGCTCGCCCTTCTTGCCGGAGATTCGGGCCCAGTCGTCCGGGTTGGTGGTGTTGGGCAGGTCCTCGTTCTCCTTGAACTCGTCGATGCAAGCCTGCAGGAGGTGGGAGACCCTGAGTCCCTTCTGGTTCTGTTCGAGGAAGGCCTTGATGGCCATCTTCTTGGCGCGTCCGACGATGTTTTCGATCATTGCGCCGGAGTTGAAGTCCTTGAAGTAGAGGACTTCCTTGTCGCCATTTGCGTATGTCACCTCGAGGAAGCGGTTTTCCTCGGATTCGGTGTACATGTGCTCCACGGCCGTCTGGATCATGGCGTGGACCGTGGCTGCCTTGTCGCTGCTGTGCTCCTCGACGTCGTCGATGTGCAGCGGGAGGCGTTCGGTGAGGTACTTGCCGAAGATGTCCTTGGCCGCTTCGGCGTCCGGGCGCTCGATCTTGATCTTCACGTCGAGTCGTCCGGGCCGCAGGATGGCCGGGTCGATCATGTCCTCGCGGTTGGAGGCGCCGATCACGACCACGTTCTGCAGGCCTTCGACGCCGTCGATCTCGGCGAGCAGCTGCGGGACGATGGTGTTCTCGACGTCCGAGCTGACGCCGGAGCCGCGGGTGCGGAAGAGGGATTCCATCTCGTCGAAGAAGACGATGACGGGGGTGCCCTCGCTGGCCTTCTCCCTCGCACGCTGGAAGACGAGGCGGATCTGCCGCTCGGTCTCGCCGACGTACTTGTTGAGAAGTTCGGGACCCTTGATGTTGAGGAAGTAGCTCTTGCCCTGGGCCACTCCGGTCACTTCTGCGACCTTCTTGGCCAGGGAGTTGGCTACTGCCTTGGCGATCAGGGTCTTACCGCATCCGGGGGGCCCGTACAGCAGGACGCCCTTGGGCGGCCGCAGTTCGTGCTCCCTGTAGAGGTCCGGGTAGAGGTAGGGGAGCTCGACCGCGTCGCGGATCAGTTCGATCTGGTTGCCCAGGCCGCCGATCTGCTCGTAGCCGATGTCCGGGACCTCTTCGAGGACGAGTTCCTCTACTTCGCTCTTCGGTACGACTTCGTAGACATAGCCGGATCGGGGTTCGAGCAGCAGGGCGTCGCCGGGGCGGATGGTGACGTCCAGCAACGGCTCGGCGAGCCGTACCACCCGTTCCTCGTCGGTGTGCCCGACCACGAGGGCTCGATCGCCGTCCTCGAGGATTTCCTTGAGGGTGACGATGTCGCCGACGCTCTCGAACTCCATGGCCTCGACCACGTTGAGCGCTTCGTTGAGCATGAGTTCCTGGCCGCGTCGGAGCTCTTCGAGTTCGACGCTTGGGCTCACGTTCACGCGGAGTTTGCGGCCGCCGGTGAAGATGTCGGCAGTGCCGTCCTCGTTGGCCGAGAGGAAGACTCCGAAGCCTGCCGGCGGTTGTGCGAGCCGGTCGACTTCTTCCTTGAGGGCCACGATTTGGTCGCGGGCCTCACGGAGTGTGTTGGCGAGCCGCTCGTTCTGAGCGGACACGCCGGCCAGGTTTGTCTGCAGCTCGACGATCCGCTCTTCGAGAATCCTCGTGTGCCGCGGAGAGTCGGCGAGCTTGCGCCGCAGGACGGCGATTTCCTGCTCGAGATAGGCAACCTGCCCGGCGGGGTCTTCGGACCCTCGTCCCGGGCGGATGCCGCGGTTGATGTCGTCGTCGTGGGCTGCCACGGTCCTCACCTCCTCCAAGGGGAGCTGGACGCTTCCAGACCCTACCTGGGCGGGTGTCGATTGAAACCCCTAGATCAAAAAGACGATGGGGTGTGTCCGATCTTCACCCTTGCGCTCTCCCTCACGCCAGGGGAATACCCACCCAACAACATCGGAAAGCGGCCGGTTGTAGGGTCGAAGCGTTCAACACCCGTCAGGCTTGGCCCGACTTACTCCTCTGAAGGAGGTTTTCGGGGGCCGCGACGCAGGAAAGCGCAGGAGACATGACCGTGCGGCAAGAGGCCGGATCCGACACCGGAAGCAGCGTTCCGCTGGAGGTGTGGATCGACCAGGATCTGTGCACCGGGGACGGGATCTGCGCGCAGTACGCCCCTGAGGTCTTTGAGCTGGACATCGACGGTCTGGCGTATGTGAAGAGCGCGGACGACGAGCTGTTGCAGGACGTGGGTGCGTCAACGCCCGTGCCGCTTCCGCTTCTCACGGATGTGGTGGCGTCGGCGAAGGAGTGTCCGGGCGACTGCATCCATGTGCGGCGGGTTTCGGACAGGGTCGAGGTGCACGGCCCTGACGCCGAGTAATTTTTTGCTCACTCCGCTCACTCTGCGTAGACGAACGGGCCCCGTTCGCCGGTTTTCCGGCGGGCGGGGCCCGTTGTGTGCGGTGTCAGGCGGCGCGGGCCTCGGAGGGCGTGGAGCGGACGAACGCCCCGCCCTGCCACTGCCACTTGGCCTTCTCGTGGACGTCCGGGCGGTATCGGGGCACGGAGTCCGAGGAGTAGCCGTCCAGCTCGGCGAGGACCGATCCGTCCTGTATGGCGAGCGTGGTCGCCGAGTAGTTGTCCTTGGGTGTGACGAGCGTGGCGACGACGCGGGGTTTGGCACCGGCGGGTTGGGTGACGACGTAGATGCCGCTGGGTGGTGTGCCGACGCCGGCGTCGCAGCGGACGACGGCGACCGTCTCGGGGCGTCCGTCGCCGTCCAGGTCCCCAGCGGCCTTCTGGACCACGGCGGTCTTGACGGGCCCGCAGTCGAGCGGGAAGTGCACGGCGGCGGGATCGGGCGGGGCCACGGCCGCGGGTTTGCCCGCGGGGGCCCTGTGGTCGGCCTGGGCCGCGGTGGCGGAGCCCGGCTTCAGGAAGCCGGAGACCGCGACGACGGCGGCGAGGGCGGCCGCGGTGGCCAGCCAGTGGATGGGTCGTGTGGTGGTGTGCGCCAGTTCCGGGACGGCGGATTGCTGCACGAGGAGCGTCTCCTGTGAGGGCTGTGCCGGTGGGGGTGGCCAGCATCGTGCCATACGTCACAGTGCGCGGGAACGGCGGGGTCCGTTCTTTCTTCCGGTGATATCTGGTCCTGGTGCTGCCGCTTCGTCAACGAACAAGCGCCGCCGCGGAGTTCCCGTGCGTGCGGGGGAACTCCGCGGCGGCGCTTTCGCGTTGTGCGGTTGTACGTTTCCGGTGGCTCGGCTTCGGCGGCTCAGCGGCCGCGGTTGCCGCCGTCGGCATTCGGGCCGTCGTAGTCCTCGCCGTAGGCGCCCTTGGAGGGGCGGCGGCGGCGCATGGGCGGCTCGACGCCGTCCGCGAGACGGCGGGCGGTGAGCAGGAAGCCGGTGTGGCCGATCATCCGGTGGTCGGGGCGGACGGCGAGGCCCTCCACGTGCCAGTTGCGGATCATCGACTCCCAGGAGGTCGGCTCGTTGAAGCAGCCGATCTCGCGGATGGACTCGACGGTGCGGGCGAGCTGCGTGGTGGTGGCCACGTAGCAGCACAGGATGCCGCCGGGAACGAGCGCCTTCTTGACGACGTCCAGGCACTCCCAGGGGGCCAGCATGTCGAGGATGACGCGGTCGACGTCACCGTCGGACAGGTTGTCCTGGAGGTCGCCGACGGTGAGCTGCCAGGCGGGGTGCGGTCCGCCGAAGTAGCGCTCGACGTTGCCCTTGGCGATGTCGGCGAAGTCCTCGCGGCGCTCGTAGGAGTGCAGCATGCCCTGGTCGCCGATGGCGCGCAGCAGGAAGCTGCTGAGCGAGCCGGAGCCCACGCCCGCTTCCACGACGCGCGCGCCGGGGAAGATGTCGGCGAAGGCGAGGATCTGCCCCGCGTCCTTGGGGTAGACCACGGCGGCGCCGCGGGGCATGGACAGGACGTAGTCGGGGAGCAGGGGGCGCAGCGCGAGGTAGGCGACGTTTCCGGTGGTACGGACAACGCTGCCCTCGGGTGCGCCGATCAGCTCGTCGTGCGGGAAGGAGCCCTTGTGGGTGTGGAAGCTCTTTCCCTCTTCGAGCGTGAACGTGTGATGGCGGCCCTTGGGGTCGGTCAGCTGAACCTGGTCCCCGACCGTGAAGGGCCCGCGCCTGCGGGCGGCACCGGTCGGTTCGGACATGTGAACAGCCTACCGGGCCCGGCGGGGGGCGCCGACCACGCGGCTTCTTATGAAGGGCGGGCCATGGCCTTGACGAAGGCGCGCTCCACGTCCGCCGCGGAGAGCACTCCGTAGATGGCGCCGTTCTCCTCGACCACGAGGTATTCGGTGGCGGGGGTCTCGCGGAGGGTGTCGAGGAGTTCCTCACCGGCGAGTTCGGCGGAGACGCGCATGCCGTCGGTGAGGTCCTGGGCGAGACCGCTGACGGGGACCCAGGGGCGGCGGTGTTCGGGGATGCCGACGATGGCGGCCTCGCGGACGAGGGAGTGGGGGTCGCCGTCGGCGTCGACGACGACGAGGGCGCGGGCGCCCGCGTCGTTGGCGCGGCGCAGGGCTTCGGAGAGCGGGGTTTCGCCTTCGACGGGGACGGCGCGGCGGGTGAGGGTGCGGGCGCGCAGGTCGGGGAGGTGTTCGCGCAGGCGTGCCATCCGCAGGCTGTTGCCGGCGCCGGTCCAGATGATCGCGGCGAGGATGGCGGCGAGCAGCGCGTCCATGAGGGTGTCCATGCCGCCGGCTTCTTCGGCGCCTTCGCCGAGGGCGCCGGACTGGGTGAGCAGCGGCAGGCCGATGAGGACGGTGACGGCGAGGGCGCGGCCGACCCAGGCGGCGGCGATGGTGCCGCTCATGGGCTTGCCGGTGAGCTTCCAGACGACGGCGCGGAGCATCCGGCCGCCGTCGAGGGGCAGTCCGGGCAGGAGGTTGAACGCGGCGACGATCAGGTTGGAGATCATCAGGCCCGCGAGGAGTACGCCGGGGACGGTGCCGGGTTCGACGGCTCGCATCGCCGCGTAGAAGACGCCGGAGAGGACGAGGGAGAGCAGCGGGCCCACGAAGGCGAGCACGAACTCGCGTCCTGGGGTCTCGGACTCCTTCTCGATCTCCGATACGCCGCCGAAGAACTGCAGCCGGATGCGGCGCACCGGGAGCTTGAAGCGCAGCGCGGCGACGACGTGCGCGAGTTCGTGGACGAGTACGGAGGCGTAGAAGGCGACGGCGAAGAAGAGGGAGACGAGGTAGCGGGCGGCGCCGAGTTCGGGGAGCACGCGGTCGAGCTGGCCGCCGAAGACCCAGGTGATCAGCGCGGCCACGAGGAACCAGCTGGGGGCGACGTACACCGGGACGCCGAAGGGCCGCCCCATGAGCAGTCCGCCGCGCGGTTCGGGGCGCTTGGTGGGGCCCTTGGTGGCGCCCTTCCGTTCACCGGAGGCGGCCGCGGCACGCTCGGGGTGCCGGTCATAGGGATGCGCGGGCGGCACGTCCTGCGGCTGGGGGGCGGGGCTCGTGTCCGGGTCGGAGTCGGCCGTCCGGGCGGAGTCGGCCGGCGAGGTGGAGTCGGTCTGCCGTGTGCCGGGGGCCCGCTGTGGCGCCGCGCTGTCCGGTGTCGCGGCGGGCTGGTTCGAGGCGGGCTGGCCCACGCCGACCTGGTCCGCACCCGGCCGGTCCACGTCCGGCCGGTCCGCACCCGGCCGGTCCGCACCCGGCCGGTCCGCGTCCGGCCGGTCCGCGTCCGGCCGGTCCGCGTCCGGCCGGTCCGCGTCCGGCTGGTCCGCATCAGGTCGCTGCGGCGCCTGCGGCGCTGCCGGGTCGTGTGGGTTCTGGGTCCCATTGGTTTCACGGGCTTCGGTCGCGTCCGGCTCGGCCGCGACCGGAGGCCCGGGCGACGTCGCCTCGCCGGTGCCGGGCTGCGGCCGGCCGCTCTCGTCCACGGTGATCCCTCGGTCCCCTCGTTCGAAGCGTTTCCCGCCGCCGGGCGGGACGTTCTGGCGTCGATGGTATGCGGACAGTGTCGGCGGGCCCCCGTCGACTCCCCCGCGCCACGCTACGCAAGACGCGGCCGTCCGTGCAGGTGCCTGACTGTCAGTGGGTGCCCGTATCGTCGTACGGCATGGAGACCAGCACCGATCAGGCCCCCGCGCAGGCCGTGGCCGCCCCGCCGAGGTCGCTCTCGCCCTCGCGCGCGAGCGATTTCATGCAGTGCCCGCTGCTGTACCGGTTCCGGGTGATCGACAAGCTGCCGGAGAAGCCGAGCGAGGCGGCGACGCGGGGCACGCTGGTCCATGCCGTCCTGGAGAGACTCTTCGACGCGCCCGCGGACGAGCGGACGGTGCCGCGGGCCGCCGCGCTGATCCCCGGCCAGTGGGACCGTCTGCGGGAGTCGAAGCCGGAGCTGGCCGAGCTGTTCGCCGATGCCGGCGAGGGCGAGGAGGCCGCGGGCGAGCGGATGGCGCGCTGGCTCGCCGATGTGGAGCGCCTCGTGGAGCGGTGGTTCACGCTGGAGGATCCGACGCGGCTCGAGCCCGTCGAGCGGGAGCTCTTCGTGCAGGCCGAGCTGGAGTCGGGCCTGAAGCTGCGCGGGATCATCGACCGGGTGGACGTGGCGCCGTCGGGCGAGGTGCGCATCGTCGACTACAAGACGGGCAAGGCGCCCCGCCCCCAGTACGCGGAGGGCGCGCTGTTCCAGATGAAGTTCTACGCGCTGGTGGTGTGGCGCCTGAAGGGGGTCGTGCCGCGCCGCCTTCAGCTCGTGTATCTGGGCAGTGGGGACGTGGTGACGTACGACCCGGTGCCCGCGGATCTGGAGCGCGTGGAGCGGAAGCTGCTCGCGTTGTGGGAGGCGATCCAGCAGGCGACGGAGACGGGCGACTGGCGGCCGAGGCCCACGAAGCTGTGCGGTTGGTGCGACCACCAGGCGGTGTGCCCGGAGTTCGGCGGCACTCCCCCGCCGTACCCGCTGCGGATCGTCCCGGCGGCCGAGGCCGGGGTGACGGACCTCCCGCAGGCATAGCAGGGCAGAATGGGCCGCCGGGTCTGTCCAAGGATCCCCCATCGAAGGATCAAAGGAGAGTTTCGTGGCCATCCGCGTCCTGCTGGTCGACGACCAGCCGCTGCTGCGTACGGGCTTTCGCATGATTCTGGAGGCCGAGCAGGACATCGCGGTGGTCGGCGAGGCCGGGGATGGCCTGCAGGCGCTTGACCAGGTGCGTGCCCTGCAGCCCGATGTGGTCCTCATGGACATCCGGATGCCGCGGATGGACGGCGTGGAGGCGACACGGCAGATCTCGGGTCCCGGCAAGGACGGCCCGGCGAAGGTCCTGGTGCTCACCACGTTCGATCTCGACGAGTACGTGGTGGAGGCGTTGAAGGCGGGGGCCAGCGGCTTCCTGCTCAAGGACGCGCCCGCGGGCGAGCTGGTGCAGGCGATCCGGGTGGTGGCGGCCGGCGAGGCGATGCTGGCGCCGAGCATCACGCGCCGTCTCCTCGACAAGTACGCGGACCATCTCCCGTCCGGGGACGAGCCGGTGCCGGACACGCTGGGCACGCTCACGGAGCGGGAGGTCGAGGTGTTGAAGCTGGTCGCGCGCGGCCTGTCGAACGCCGAGATCGCCGCCGACCTGTTCGTGAGCGAGACGACGGTGAAGACGCACGTCGGCCATGTGCTGACGAAGCTGGGCCTGCGCGACCGGGTGCAGGCGGCTGTGTACGCGTACGAGAGCGGGCTGGTCCGCCCGGGCGCGCAGTAGGCAGTAGAAACGAAGGCGGCGGTCACCATCACGGTGACCGCCGCCTTCGTGTGCGTACGGTGTTCAGCCCTTGCTGATCTCCCAGAACCGGAAGACGGTCGACGCGTCGAGGCAGTTCTCCAGGCCGTACACGTCGGACTTGGCGACGGCGTACTGCTTGGCCTGCCAGACCGGCAGGATGGGCAGTTCGTCGGCGACGATGTCCTGAAGCTGCTCGTAGCGCGGGACCGTTCCGGAGCGGTCGCTGCGGGCGCCGGTCTCGGGGATGATCCGGCCGGTGATGGTGCTGTTCTCGTAGCGGTTGTCGAGGACGTTGCCCTTGCCGAAGAACGGCTGGGTGAAGTTGTCCGGGTCCGGGTAGTCGGGCACCCAGCCCTTGACGTAGACGCCGTACTTGCCGGACTTGATGTCCCGCTCGTACTGGGCGAATTCGACGGACTTCACGTCGGCGTCGAACAGGCCGCTCGCGTTGAGCTGCTTGGCGATGGTCTTCAACTCGGCGTCGGTGGCCGGGCCGTAACGCGCGGGCGTGGACCAGAGCGTGAGCTTGACCGGCGTGTCGATGCCGTCGGCGCGCAGCGCGGCCGCCGCCCTGCTCTTCGAGGGGCGGGCCCCGTACTTGTCGAAGAAGGCGGTGTTGTGGCCGGTGATGCCCGCCGGGATGATCGAGTACAGCGAGGTGGCCGTCTGGTCGTACACGTCGCTGATGAGGGCGTCGCGGTCGATGAGGTGGGCCATCGCCTTGCGGACGCCGATCTTGCCGGCGACCGGGTCGTCCATGTTGAAGACGAGGTGCTGGACCTCGGCGCTCGTGCCCTCGATGACGTCCAGGTCCTTGGTGCCGGACTCCTGGATGTCGGCGACGTCCTTGGCGGCGAGGCCGCGGTAGGCGAGGTCGAGGTTCCCGGCGAGCAGCGACTTCTTCAGGCCTGCCTGGTCACCGTGGAAGAACTTCATGGTGACGCCCTGGTTCTTGACCTTGGCGGTGCCCTCGTACTTGGAGTTGACCGAGAAGTCGGCCTGCTTCTTGCCGAAGGAGTCGAGCTGGTAGGGGCCGGAGCCGGTGGCCTTGCCGTCCGTGCGCAGCTTGTCCGCGGGGTATGCGGTGTGGTCGACGATCGATCCGGCGCCCGAGGCGATCTTGCTGGGGAAGGTCGCGTCGGCGGACTTCAGCTTGAAGGTGACGGTCCTGGCGTCCGGGGTCTCGACCTTGTCCAGCATCGGGAACATGATCGCGGGACCGGCCGCGTCGTTGATCTTCATCATGCGGTCGAAGGAGAACTTGACGTCCTTCGACGTGAGTGCGTTCCCGTTGCTGAACTCGAGGCCGGAGCGGAGCGTGCACGTGTAGACCTTGGTGGCGCTGTCGCTGAAGTGGCACTCCTTGGCGGCTTCCGGCTGCGGTTCGGTGCCACCGTTGGGGAAGCTGAGGAGCGACTGGAAGACGTTGTTGAACAGCAGCCACGAGCCGGGGTCGTAGCCGGAGGCAGGGTCGGTGGCCTGGATGTCGTCGGACATTCCCATGACCACGGCGTCGCCGTTGCCGGCTGAGTCGCTCTCGTCAGAGCCACAGCCGGCCAGGAGTGCCGCGGAGAGTACCGCGCCGAGGGGCATGACCAGCCACTGGTTGCGCATTCTCACGTACGTGCCTTGTCGTCGGTCGAGCGGACGGACTGGGGCCGGCCCGCGAGTGGACCGGCCCCGGGGTGGGCTCAGCCGCTGACGCCGCGGCCCAGCTCCCACAGCTGGAGGATCGAGGAGGCGGACAGCGCCCACTCCACCCCGGTGATGTCGTCGCGGGCGGCGACGTACTGCTTGCCCTGCCACAGCGGGAGAACGGGCACGTCGTCGGCGACGATGTTCTGGATCTGCTGGATGGGCTTGGACGCGGTGAGCCGGTCGGCCTCGCGGCGCTCGGCCGGGATCAGGTCACCGCGGATGCTGCTGTTGGAGTACGGGGACGACAGGAAGTTGTCCTTGTCGAGGAACGGCGCGAGGAAGTTGTCGGCGTCCGGGAAGTCGGGGAACCAGCCCATCCCGTAGACGTCGTACTTCCCGTTGAGCTGGGCGTCGCGGTAGGTGTCCCAGACGTCGCCCTTGATGTCGACGTCGAAGAGGCCGCTGGTGTTCAGCTGCTTCTGGAGGAGCTCGAACTCCTTCTTGGTGCCCGATCCGTAGTGGTCGCTCGTGTAGTGCAGGGTGAGTTTGATCGGCGTGTGGATGCCCGCCCGCTGCAGAATCGATGCGGCCTTGGACCTGCTGGGGTTCTGGTACTTGTTGAAGAACGAGTTCTGGTGGCCCGTGATGCCGCTGGGCACGAGCGAGTACAGCGGCTCGGCGCCGGTGCCGTACACCTCGGACGCGATCTCGCCGCGGTCGACGAGCTGCGCCATGGCCTGCCGGACGGCCTTGTCCCGGACGGTGCTCGCCTTGGTGTCGAAGCCGAGGTAGCGGATCTCCATGCCGGGCATCTCGACCAGGTTGACGTTCTTGGGCGCGCTGTCCGAGTACTTCTTGATCTGCTCCGGCGACATGGTGCGCGTCATCATGTCGATGTCGCCCTTCTCCAGCGCCTTGCCCATGGCGTCGGCGCCGGTGAAGGAGTCCAACTCAACCTTGTCGTTCTTCGGCTTCAACTGCCCCTTGTAGTTGGGGTTCTTGGTGAAGACGGTCTTGACGACGGCGTCGTTCTTGACGGTGGCCTTCAGGGTGTACGGGCCCGAGCCGTTGACCTCGAAGCCGTTGCGCAGCTTGTTCTTCGGGTAGTCGTCGGGGTCGACGATGCCGGCGGTGGGGGTGGCCAGCTTGTACGGGAACGTGGCGTCCGGGGACTTGAGGTGGAAGATGACCTCGCGGTCGCCCTGGGTCTCGATGGTGTCGATCGAGGAGAGCAGCCCGAAGGAGTTGCTGTCGCTCTTGATGTTCAGGACACGGTCGATGGAGTACTTCACGTCGGCCGCGGTGATGGGCGTGCCGTCGGCGAACTTGAGGTCCTTGCGCAGCTTGCAGGCGTAGCGCTCGCTGCCGCTGTCGGAGAATATGCAGCTCTGGGCGGCCTCGGGCACGGGCTCGCCGCTGCCGCTGCGGGGCATCGCCATGAGCGTCTGCACGGTCTGGCGCAGTACGTTCCAGGATCCGGAGTCGTAGGCGTACGCCGGGTCGAACGGCGCGGGCACCTTGCCGGAGGCGATGAACCGGTCCGTGGTGCCCACCTTGATCGCATCGCCGCCCGCGTCCGAGCTGTCGGACCCGCCGCACGCGGCGAGCACGGGGGCCAGCAGACCGATGATGGCCGGCAGCACCAAAGTCTTGCGGTTCATGCTCGAAGTTCTCCAGAGCTGTTGAACCCGCCGGCCCGGCGAAAGGGGTGGGACGCGTGGGCGACGGGAGAGTACGGCGATGTTCTCGCGACGACATTAATGGGCGTACCGCCGCCGCGCCGCCGCGGTTCGCGGGTGCGGGATCGGGGCTTCCATCACGCTGTGGAATCAGGCGTGGACGCACCGAAAACACCTCAGGAGGAAGGTTCGTCGCATGGGGTGGCCAATCGGGACACAAAGGCGCCCCATACTGCACGGAAGGCGCTCGCGCAGCATGCGTCGGATGACCTGTCGACCCTCGGGGAAGTGGGAAAGGTCACACCCTCAACAAGCCTGTCGTACGCACGGATTCAGCCACCCCGGGGACTTCAGGACGTCATGAGTCCCTGTAGGAAAGGCACGTTGACGTGTTCCAGGGAGCGGACGACGGTGCGCCGGGGTGCCGGCTCGATCGGTGACACGGAGGGCACGGCGACGACCTGGCAGCCCGCCGCCTCGGCCGCTGTGACGCCGGTGGCGGTGTCCTCGATGACGGCGCAGCGGGCGGGCTCCGCGCCGAGCCCCGAGGCGGCGAGGAGGTACGGGTCGGGGTGCGGCTTGGTCCGTGAGACCTCGTCACCGGCGACGGTGAGGCGGAAGTTGGCGGGTCCGAGCGAGTGCAGGACGCGGTCGATGATGCGCCGGTGGGAGGCGGAGACGAGCGCCGCGGGCACGTCGTGCGCGGCGAGTTCGGCGAGGAGTCTCGCGGCCCCCGGCATCAGTGGCAGGGAGCTGCTGATGCGCTTCTCGAAGGCGTCGTTGAGCAGCACGGTCACCTCGGGCACCGTGATGTCGGCGCCGGTGGCCTCGATGAGGAAGCCGGCGCTGCGGGTCATGGGCCCGCCGACGACGACGTGGCGCCAGGCGTCCTTGAGGGTGTGGCCGAGTTCGGCGAAGACGGCCGCCTCGGCGTCCCACCAGAATCCCTCGGTGTCGACGAGTGTTCCGTCCATGTCGAGGAGCACGGCCTGAAGCGTGGAGCCTTCGGCCGTTCGGGTACCGAGTGCGGGGACCGTACTGGTCATCCGTACACCTCCATGAGGGACGAAGAGGCCGGTTGCCCCCTTTCGAACACAAGGGCAACCGGCCTGCGCTGGACCGACCAGTGTACGACCGGTCGCGATTACCGCGCGTTGAAGTACTTCGCCTCGGGGTGGTGGATGACGATCGCGTCGGTGGACTGCTCGGGGTGGAGCTGGAACTCCTCGCTGAGCTGGACGCCGATCCGCTCCGGCTCCAGGAGGTCGGCGATCTTCGCGCGGTCCTCCAGGTTCGGGCAGGCGCCGTAGCCGAGGGAGAAGCGGGCGCCCCGGTACTTCAGGGCGAACATGTCCTCCATGGCGTCCGGGTCCTCGCCCGCGAAACCCAGCTCGGCGCGGGTCCTGGCGTGCCAGTACTCGGCGAGGGCCTCCGCCAACTGCACGGACAGGCCGTGCAGTTCGAGGTAGTCGCGGTAGGAGTCGGAGGCGAACAGCTTCGCCGTCTCCTCGCCGATCCGCGAGCCGACGGTGACGACCTGGAGGCCGACGACATCGGTCTCGCCGGACTCCTCCGGGCGGAAGAAGTCCGCGAGGCAGAGGCGGCGGCCGCGCCGCTGGCGCGGGAAGGTGAACCGGGTCCGCTCGTTGCCCGCGTCGTCGAGGATGATCAGGTCCTCGCCCTTGGAGACACACGGGAAGTAGCCGTGCACGACGGCCGCTTCGAGCATGTTCTCCGTGTGCAGCTTGTCGAGCCAGCCGCGCAGCCGCGGACGGCCCTCGGACTCCACCAGCTCCTCGTACGAGGGTCCGTCGCCGGTGCGCGCCTGGCGCAGGCCCCACTGGCCCTTGAATAGGGCGCCCTCGTCGAGCCAGGACGCGTACTCCTTGAGCTGGATGCCCTTGATGACGCGGGTGCCCCAGAAGGGCGGCTCGGGGACCGGGTTGTCGACGGCGACGTCGGAGCGCACGGGGCCCTCGTCGACCTCGTCCTCGATGACCACGTCCCGCTTGGGGACACGGCGCTGCTTGAGCTCCGGCAGCACCGCGCCGGGGACGCCGCGCTTGACGCCGATGAGCGCGTCCATCAGGCGCAGGCCCTCGAACGCGTCGCGGGCGTAGCGGACTTCGCCGTCGTAGATCTCGTGCAGGTCCTGCTCGACGTAGGCGCGGGTGAGCGCGGCGCCGCCGAGGATCACCGGGAACTCGGCTGCCAGCTTGCGCTGGTTGAGCTCCTCCAGGTTCTCCTTCATGATCACGGTCGACTTGACCAGGAGACCCGACATGCCGATGACGTCGGCCCGGTGCTCGGCGGCCGCGTCGAGGATCGCGGAGACGGGCTGCTTGATGCCCAGGTTGACCACGTTGTAGCCGTTGTTGGACAGGATGATGTCGACGAGGTTCTTGCCGATGTCATGGACGTCGCCGCGCACGGTGGCGAGCACGATGGTGCCCTTGCCCTCCGAGTCGGACTTCTCCATGTGCGGCTCCAGGTGGGCCACCGCGTTCTTCATGACCTCGGCGGACTGGAGCACGAACGGCAGCTGCATCTGGCCTGAACCGAACAGTTCGCCGACGACCTTCATGCCCTCCAGGAGGGTGTCGTTGACGATGTCCAGGGCGGGGCGGGTCTCGAGGGCCTCGTCGAGGTCGGCCTGCAGGCCGTTCTTCTCGCCGTCGATGATGCGTGCCTTGAGGCGCTCGTCCAGCGGGAGGGCCGCCAGCTCCTCGGCCTTGCCGGCCTTCATCGACTTCGCGGTGGCGCCCTCGAACAGCGCCATCAGCTTCTGCAGCGGGTCGTAGCCCTCGGAGCGCCGGTCGTAGACCAGGTCGAGGGCGGTCTGCACCTGCTCCTCGTCGAACCGGGCGATCGGCTGGATTTTGGAGGCGTGCACGATCGCCGAGTCCAGGCCGGCCTTCGTGCACTCGTCCAGGAAGACCGAGTTGAGGACGATGCGGGCGGCCGGGTTGAGGCCGAAGGAGATGTTCGACAGGCCCAGCGTCGTCTGTACGTCGGGGTGGCGGCGCTTGAGTTCACGGATCGCGTCGATGGTGGCGATGCCGTCCTTGCGGGACTCCTCCTGACCGGTGCAGATCGTGAACGTCAGGCAGTCGATGAGGATGTCGGACTCGCTGATGCCCCAGTTCCCGGTGAGGTCCTCGATCAGCCGCTCGGCGATCTGGACCTTGTGCTCGGGGGTGCGGGCCTGGCCCTCCTCGTCGATGGTCAGCGCGATCAGCGCGGCGCCGTGCTCCTGCGCCAGCTTGGTGACCTTCGCGAAGCGGGACTCGGGGCCGTCCCCGTCCTCGTAGTTCACGGAGTTGATGACCGCACGGCCGCCGAGCTTCTCCAACCCGGCCCGGATCACCGGGACTTCGGTGGAGTCGAGGACGATCGGGAGGGTGGAGGCGGTGGCGAAGCGTCCCGCCAGCTCCTTCATGTCGGCGACGCCGTCGCGGCCCACGTAGTCGACGCACAGGTCGAGCATGTGCGCGCCCTCGCGGATCTGGTCGCGGGCCATCTCCACGCAGTCGTCCCAGCGGGCCTCCAGCATGGCCTCGCGGAACTTCTTCGAACCGTTGGCGTTGGTGCGCTCACCGATCGCCATGTACGCGGTGTCCTGGCGGAACGGCACCGTCTGGTAGAGCGAGGCGGCGCCCGGCTCGGGCTGCGGGGTGCGCGACGTCGGCTCGGCGCCGTGCACGCGCTCGACGACCTGGCGCAGGTGCTCGGGGGTCGTGCCGCAGCAGCCGCCGATCAGGGAGAGGCCGTACTCGCCGACGAACGTCTCGTGCGCGTCGGCCAGTTCGGCCGCGGTCAGCGGGTAGTGGGCGCCGTCCTTCGTCAGGACGGGCAGACCGGCGTTGGGCATGCAGGACAGGGGCACGCGCGCGTGCCGGGCGAGGTAGCGCAGGTGCTCGCTCATCTCGGCGGGGCCGGTCGCGCAGTTCATGCCGATCATGTCGATGCCGAGCGGTTCGAGCGCGGTGAGGGCCGCGCCGATCTCGGAGCCGAGCAGCATGGTGCCGGTGGTCTCCACGGTGACGGACACGATGATGGGCACATCGATCCCGGCCACCTCGCGGGCCCGGCGCGCCGCCACCACGGAGGCCTTGGTCTGCAGCAGGTCCTGGGTGGTCTCGACGAGCAGCGCGTCGGCGCCGCCGGCGAGGAGGCCCTCGGCGTTGCGCTGGTAGGCATCGCGGATGGTGGCGTACTCGACGTGCCCGAGGGTGGGCAGCTTGGTGCCGGGGCCCATCGAGCCGAGGACCCAGCGCTGCCGTCCGCTGCGGGCGGTGTGCTCGTCGGCCACCTCGCGGGCGATGCGGGCACCCTTCTCGGACAGCTCCTCGATCCGGTGGGCGATGTCGTACTCGCCGAGGGCCGCGAAGTTGCAGTTGAAGGTGTTGGTGCCGACGCAGTCGGTGCCGACGGAGAAGTACTCGTCGTGGACCGAGCGGACGATGTCGGGCCGGGAAACGTTGAGGATTTCGTTGCATCCCTCAAGGTTCTCGAAGTCCTCAAGGGTGGGGTCCTGCGCCTGCAGCATGGTGCCCATGGCTCCGTCGGAGACGACCACGCGTGAGGCGAGGGCCTTCCGGAGGGCTTCCACACGAGCACGGGACTCAGCGGCGGCGGATGCGGGCGTTGGCAACGAGGCCATGAAAGTTCTCCCAGAGGTGCGACGGCTGTCGGCTTTGCGGCTCCACTCCCGGAGGCGCACCCGGTCAGGGTAACGGGGACGATGGTCCCGTTGTGGGTACGTCCACGAGCCGGAACGGCGTGCGCGTGTCGTGGCCGGAAGCATCCGATGGAAATATTGGCGCACGCCGCGCTCGCCGGAGGTCGGCAACGACCGATACTGTTCAGCATTGCCGAACGGTGCACGACACCACCTCTGCCAGCTGTCAAGATCCGAGGGAGGAAGGGACTGCGATGGCACGCAACATCCAGTCGCTCGAACGGGCCGCGGCCATGCTCCGGTTGCTCGCGGGCGGCGAGCGGCGGCTCGGCCTCTCGGACATCGCCGCCGCGCTCGGCCTCGCCAAGGGCACGGCCCACGGCATCCTGCGCACCCTGCAGGCCGAGGGCTTCGTGGAGCAGGACTCCGCCTCGGGGCGCTACCAGTTGGGCGCCGAGCTGCTCCGCCTGGGCAACAGCTACCTGGACGTGCACGAGCTGCGGGCGCGCGCCCTGGTGTGGACGGACGACCTGGCCCGCTCCAGCGGCGAGGCGGTCTACCTCGGCGTACTGCACCAGCAGGGCGTGCTGATCGTGCACCACGTGTTCAGGCCCGACGACAGCCGGCAGGTCCTGGAGGTCGGCGCGATGCACCCGCTGCACTCCACGGCCCTCGGCAAGGTGCTCTCCGCGTACGACCCGGTGGCGCACAGCGAGGCCCTCGAGGCCGAGCGCAAGGGCTTCACCACGCGGACAGTGTGCGACTCCGGCGAGCTGGAGGCGGTGTTCGACCTCACCCGAGCGCGCGGGTACGCCGCCGACGTCGAGGAGACCTGGGAGGGCGTGGCCTCGGTCGCCGCCCCGATCCACGACCGGCACCGGATGCCGGTGGGCGCGGTGGGCATCACCGGCGCCGTCGAGCGGGTGTGCAGGCAGGACGACCCGGCGGCGCTGCGCCCCGAGCTGATCGCGGCCGTCCGCGACTGCGCCCGCTCCGTCTCCCGCGATCTGGGCGCCAGCCGCTTCTGAAGCCGCTCCGCCCGCACCCCACGAGCCGCGACTCACACGGCGGACGTGGCTCAAGGTGCAGACCACACCAATCCGAGTGACCATCGTTGAACGCCCACCGGCCCGTCGCCCTCAACGGTGGGCCGATAGCCACAGGCGATCAATAACGATCGCGCATTCGATAAAAGATCCCTTGACGAGCCGGGAACCACAGAGCGAGACTCGCGTCCATCGGTCGGCATTGTCGAACACCTACCGGCAATACGCGTTAGAGTGTGAACAGGCCAGACCGGACCCGACCCTCGCCTGAGGGCTCGGACCACCGGAAAGGGACCCGGGAGGTTCGTTACTCGGGTTTTCCCCTGGACGAAGGACAAAGGAGTCGCGGGTGTCCAGCCACGACATCTTCCTTGGCGAGACCATCGGTACCGCCATATTGGTTCTGCTGGGCGGTGGCGTGTGCGCCGCCGTCACTTTCAAGCGCTCGAAGGCCTACGAGGCCGGCTGGGTCGCCATCGCGTTCGGCTGGGGCTTCGCGGTTCTCACCGGCGCCTATCTGGCGGGCGGCGTCTCCGGCGCCCACCTCAACCCGGCCGTCACCATCGGCCTCGCCATCGAGGGCGGCACCAAGTGGAGCGACGTACCGCTCTACCTGGTCTCCGAGCTCTTCGGCGCCATGATCGGCGCCGTCCTGGTCTGGCTCGCGTACTACGGGCAGTTCCACGCCCACCTCACCGACCGCGAGGTGCTGGCCGCGCACAACGGCACCGACGGCGAAGAGGGTCTCGTCGACCCGAAGGCCGCACCCGAGGCCGGCCCCGTGCTCGGCGTCTTCTCCACCGGTCCGGAGATCCGGAACCTGGCGCAGAACCTCATGACCGAGATCATCGCCACGGTGGTGCTCGTCCTGGCGATCCTCACGCAGGGCCTGAACGACAACGGCAACGGCCTGGGCACCCTCGGCGCCCTCATCACCGCACTCGTCGTGGTCAGCATCGGTCTCTCCCTCGGTGGCCCCACCGGCTACGCCATCAACCCGGTCCGTGACCTCGGTCCGCGCATCGTGCACTCGCTGCTCCCGCTGCCCAACAAGGGCGGTTCGGACTGGTCGTACGCCTGGGTCCCAGTGGTCGGTCCGCTCATCGGCGGAGCCATCGCCGGCTTCCTCTACAAGCTGTTCTGAGCGACGCCACCGAGACCACCGACTTACGTACGACGAGGAGCACACCGTGACCGACGCACACACCACCGGCCCCTTCATCGCGGCGATCGACCAGGGCACCACGTCCAGCCGCTGCATCGTGTTCGACAAGGACGGCCGGATCGTCTCCGTCGACCAGAAGGAGCACGAGCAGATCTTCCCGAAGCCGGGCTGGGTCGAGCATGACGCGAACGAGATCTGGACCAACGTCGAGGAGGTCGTCGCCGGAGCCATCACCAAGGCCGGCATCACGCGCGACGACATCAAGGCGATCGGCATCACCAACCAGCGCGAGACGACGCTGCTCTGGGACAAGAACACCGGCGAGCCCGTCCACAACGCGATCGTCTGGCAGGACACCCGCACCGACGCCCTGTGCAAGGAGCTCGGGCGCAACGTGGGGCAGGACCGCTTCCGCCGCGAGACCGGCCTCCCGCTGGCGAGCTACTTCGCGGGTCCCAAGGCCCGCTGGCTGCTCGACAACGTCGAGGGTCTGCGCGAGCGCGCGGAGCGCGGCGACATCCTCTTCGGCACGATGGACACCTGGGTCATCTGGAACCTGACGGGTGGTGTCAACGGCGGCAAGCACTACACCGACGTCACCAACGCCTCCCGCACGATGCTGATGAGCCTGCACGAGATGCAGTGGGACGAGCGGATCTGCTCGTCCATCGGCGTCCCGATGTCGATGCTGCCGGAGATCCACTCCTCCGCCGAGGTCTACGGCGAGGTCACCGGAGGCAAGCTGGGCGACCTGCTCGGCGGCATCCCGGTCGCCTCGGCGCTCGGCGACCAGCAGGCGGCCCTGTTCGGCCAGACCTGTTTCGCCGAGGGCGAGGCCAAGTCCACGTACGGCACCGGCACCTTCATGCTGATGAACACCGCGGACAAGGCCATCAACTCGTACTCGGGCCTGCTGACCACGGTCGGCTACCAGATCGGCGACCAGAAGCCGGTCTACGCGCTCGAGGGCTCGATCGCCGTCACGGGCTCCCTGGTGCAGTGGATGCGCGACCAGATGGGCCTGATCAAGTCGGCCGCCGAGATCGAGACGCTGGCCTCCAGCGTCGAGGACAACGGCGGCGCGTACTTCGTGCCGGCCTTCTCCGGCCTGTTCGCCCCCTACTGGCGCTCCGACGCGCGCGGTGTCATCGCGGGTCTGACCCGCTACGTCACCAAGGCGCACCTCGCGCGCGCCGTCCTCGAGGCCACCGCCTGGCAGACCCGCGAGATCACCGACGCCATGACGAAGGACTCCGGCGTCGAACTGACCGCGCTCAAGGTCGACGGCGGCATGACCTCCAACAACCTGCTGATGCAGACCCTCTCGGACTTCCTGGACGTGCCCGTGGTGCGCCCGATGGTCGCCGAGACGACCTGCCTCGGCGCCGCCTACGCCGCCGGTCTCGCCGTCGGCTTCTGGTCCAGCACCGACGAGCTCCGCGCCAACTGGCGCCGGGCCGCCGAGTGGACCCCCCGCATGGACGCGGCCACCCGCGACCGTGAGTACAAGAGCTGGCTCAAGGCCGTGGAGCGGTCCATGGGCTGGCTCGAAGACAGCTCTGTCGAGGAGTAACACCCCACCATGACTACCCAGTCCACCCTGCAGACCGTGCCTGCCCTCGGAACGCACCCGGTCGCCGGTTCCAACCCGAGCCGCGCCGAGACCCGCGAGCAGCTTTCCAAGGCGACGTACGACCTCCTGGTCATCGGCGGCGGCATCCTGGGCATCTCCACTGCCTGGCATGCGGCGCAGTCCGGCCTGCGGGTGGCCCTGGTCGACGCCGGCGACTTCGCCGGCGCCACGTCCTCCGCGTCCTCCAAGCTGCTCCACGGCGGCCTGCGCTACCTGCAGACCGGCGCGGTGAAGCTCGTCGCGGAGAACCACTTCGAGCGGCGTGCGGTGTCCCGCAACGTGGCCCCGCACCTCGCCAACCCGCTCACCTTCTACCTGCCCGTCTACAAGGGCGGCCCGCACGGCGCGGCCAAGCTGGGCGCGGGTGTGTTCGCGTACAGCGCGCTGTCCGCGTTCGGTGACGGTGTGGGTCACCTGCTGTCCCCGGAGAAGGCCCAGCGCGATGTGCCGGAGCTGCGCACCGACAACCTGAAGGCCGTTGCCGTGTACGGCGACGACCAGATGAACGACGCGCGGATGGCGTTGATGACCGTGCGTGCGGCTGTGGACGCGGGCGCTGTCGTTCTCAACCACTCCGAGGTCACCGGGCTGCGCTTCACCAACGGCCGGGTCACCGGCGCCGAGCTCAAGGACCGTACGAGCGGTGACGAGTTCGGGGTCAACGCCCGTCTGGTGCTGAACGCGACGGGCCCCTGGGTCGACCACCTGCGCAAGATGGAGGACCCGAACTCGGCGCCGTCCATCCGCCTGTCCAAGGGCGCACACCTGGTGATGAAGCGGACCGCCCCCTGGAAGGCCGCGCTCGCGACCCCCATCGACAAGTACCGCATCACCTTCGCCCTCCCCTGGGAGGACATGCTGCTGCTCGGCACGACCGACGAGGAGTACGAGGGTGACCCCGCGGATGTCTCGGTCACCGAGAAGGACATCGACCAGATCCTGGACGAGGCCGCCTTCTCGGTCCGTGACCAGCAGCTCAAGCGGGAGCTGATGACGTACTCCTTCGCCGGTCTGCGCGTGCTGCCGGGTGGCCCCGGCGACACGTCGAAGGCCAAGCGCGAGACGGTCGTCAACGAGGGCAAGGGCGGCATGCTGTCCGTCGCCGGCGGCAAGTGGACGACGTTCCGGCACATCGGCCGCACGGTCATGCAGAAGCTGGAGGCGCTGCCGGGGCACCCGCTCGGTGACGACTTCGAGCAGATCAAGAACCTGCCGAAGAAGCTTCCGCTGCCGGGTGTCGCCAACCCGCGTGCCGTGGCGCACCGGCTGCTGGTCGACAGTCCGGCGCCCGGGCCGCGGATGGGGGCCGACACGGCCAAGCACCTGGCGACGCACTACGGTTCGCTGTCCTTCGACATCGCGCGGCTTGCCAACGAGAGCCCGGAGCTGGCGGAGCGGGTGCACCCGGATGCGCCGGAGATCTGGGCGCAGGTCGTGTATGCACGTGATCACGAGTGGGCCGAGACGCAGGACGATGTGTTGCGGCGGCGGACGACGTTGACGATTCGTGGGCTTGACACGGATGACGTGCGGTCCAAGGTGCAGGATCTGCTCGACAAGAAGTAGGCCTGTACGTAGGCGGATGGGGCGGCACCCACGGGGGTGCCGCCCCATTTGCCTGTTGCCGCGGCGGGGTTGCGGTCTCGGGGCTCTGCCCCGGACCCCGCTGCTCAATCGCCGCAGGGGCCTAAATGGAGCCTGACTCGTCGTCCGAGTCCAGGATCGAGTGCTCCAACTTGCCCAGCAGGCGCGCCAGTTGGCGGCGTTCCGCCGGGGAGATGGCGGCGAGCATGCGTTCCTCGTTGGCCAGGTGGTCCGTGAAGACCTCGTCGACCTTGGCGAGGCCCTCGTCGGTGAGGCGGGAGTAGACGACGCGGCGGTCTTCGGCGTCCCGCTCGCGCACGATGAGGCCGTCCTTCTCCAGGCGGTCCATGCGCAGGGTGACCCCGGCGGACGAGACGAGCCCCGAGTCCGCGAGCTGCCCGGCGGTGAGCCGGTAGGGCTTGCCGGCGCGGCGCAGCGCGGTCAGCACGTCGAACCCGGCGACGGACAGGCCGTGCCGGTCGATCGACGCGTTGAGCTTGGTGTTGTAGCGCAGGAACGAGCGGTGCAGCCGGGCCAGCACCTCCAGCGGTCCTGTGTCGAGCTCGGGCCGCTCCCGCGCCCAGTCCGCCACGATCTGTGTCACGGCGTCGCGCCGCTTCGGCTTCCGCTCGGCCATCCCGTCCCCTCGCGCGCTTCCCACGGGCGGACGCGAAATCGTACGCCCCTGAAAATTCTACCCCTGAGTCATTACGCGTTGAGCTCCTCCAGGGTCTTCCCCTTCGTCTCCACCGCGAACAGGGCGATCACCGCGCCCACGGCCGCCATGCCCGCCAACTGTGCGAAGACCAGGCCGAGTCCACCGCCGGAGCCGATGATCGCGCCGACCGTGATCGGGCCGAGGATGACGCCGAGCCGGTTCCACAGGCCGCCGAAGGCCGCGCCGGTGGCACGGTTGGCGGTGGGGTACAGCTCGGGCGAGTAGAGGTAGAGGCTCGCGTTGATCGCGTAGACGAAGAACGTGGTGACGGAGGCGAACAGGGCGACCTGGAGGCCCGAGGTGACGCCCGCGACGGCCAGCACGCCGAGGGCGAGGGCGGCCCCGCCGAGCCCCGCGACCAGGGCGGGACGCCGGCCGATCCGGTCGATGAGGAGGGCGACGACGAGCGTGCCGAGCAGGCCGGTGACGTTGCCGAGCATCGTGTAGGCGAGCGAGGTCGTCAGGTCGAGGCCGAAGTTCTTCGTGTACAGGGACGGCAGCCAGGTCGCGATGCCGTAATTGACGTAGTACCCGGAGAACCACAGGGCGGACAGGACGGCGGTGCGGCGCCGGTATCGGCCGGTGAACAGGTCCCGCAGGCGCCCGCGTTCCACCTTCGCGTCGGGCGTGCCGCCGGGCTGCGGCAGCGGCTCGCCCACCGCTCGCTCGACCTCCGCCTCGATCCGGGCGACGGCCCGCTCGGCCTCCTCCGTACGCCCCTGCGAGAGCAGCCAGCGCGGCGACTCGGCGACGTGCTTGGGCAGCGCCACGGCGATCAGGACGGGCAGCGCGCCGAGCACGAACATCGCGCGCCAGCCCAGGTTCGGCACCACCCACACCGCGACGAGGCTGGCGGCCGCGAGTCCGGCCGGGAAGATCATCTCGTAGAGCAGGACGAAGCGGCCGCGCTTGTCGGAGCGGGAGATCTCGTTGATGTACGTGGCCGCGACCGGGACGACGCCGCCGATGCCGAGCCCCTGGACGAACCGGAAGCCCGAGAACAGCTCGATCCCGTTCGCCGTGGCGACGGCGAGGCTCGCGAGGCCGGTGATCGCGACGCCCAGCGCCACCGTGCGCACCCGGCCGATCCGGTCCCCCAGCCACCCGGCGACCAGCGCGCCGAGCAGCATGCCGACGGATCCCGTGGTGACCGCGAAGGTGGCCTGCCCCGTGCTCAGGTGCCAGTCCTTGATGAGGACGGGCAGCGCGGAGGCGGCCAGGAGCTGGTCGAAGGCCTCGAAGAACGTCACGGCGCCGATCAGGCAGCGCACCTTGACGTGCCAGCGGGAGTGCGGAAGTCGTTCGAGTCGGGCCGCGATCGAGCCGAGGCCCTGTTTATCGGGCATGCCCGGTTTGCCTGCCACTGTCGTCATGGGGAGGTGTCCTTCCGCGAGCACGCGAACACAGGGACGTGAAGGGGGATGCCGCGACCTTAGAAGGCAACTACTTAGCGGTCAATGGTTAGGCGCTTAGGGATCTGAAAGCCGTGCACTCCGCAACTCTTCTTCAAGCACGCCCTTGCGGAGAAACACTTAAGCGCTTAGATTTCTAGCGCTTCGACTCAACAACGCACCTACGCACCACTCCATTTGGAGGTCCCGCCGTGCCTCAGCACCCCACCGAAATCCTCGTCGCGGGCCAGTGGCGACGCGGCTCCGGTGCCCCGCTCGACACGGTCGACCCCGCCACCGGGCAACTGCTCGCCACGCTGCACACCGCCTCCGCCGAGGAGGTCGACGAGGCCGCGCGGGCAGCGGCAGCGGCAGCGGCTGACCCCGCCTGGCGGGAGCTGCTCCCCCACCAGCGGGCCCGGCTCCTGTACCGGATCGCGGAGCTGACCGAGGAGGCCGCCGACGAGCTGGCCGCGACGCAGACCGCCGACACCGGAAAGACCCTCACCGAGACGAAGGCGCTCGCGCTCAGCGCGGCAGGCACCTTCCGCTACCTCGCCGCGACCCTGGAGACCGCCGAAGAGGCGATCACCCCCTCGCGCGGCCCGTACGTCACGATGAGCGTGCACGAGCCGATCGGCGTGGTCGGGGCGATCAACCCGTGGAACTCCCCGGTCGCCAGCGACGCACAGAAGCTCGCGCCCGCCCTGGCCGCGGGGAACGCGGTGCTGCTCAAGCCGGCCGCCTGGACCCCACTGGTCTCCCTGAGGCTCGGCCGGATCATCACGCGGGCCCTCACCGAGTTCGGCCTGCCCACCGCCCTGCTGTCGGTGCTCCCGGGCAGTGGCCGGGTGGTGGGGGATGCCGTCGTACGGCACCCGCTCGTCGGCCGGATCGGATTCACCGGCGGCACCGAGACCGGCCGCTCCATCGCGGAGATCGCGGCACGGAAGCTGATCCCGGCCTCTCTGGAGCTCGGCGGCAAGTCGCCGACGATCGTGCGGGCCGACGCCGACGCCGAACAGGCCCTGGCGGGTGTGATGTTCGGGATCTTCTCGTCCAGCGGGCAGTCCTGCATCGCGGGTTCGCGGCTGTTCGTGCACGCGTCACTGTACGAGTCCTTCATCGGTGAACTGGTCTCCCGTGTAAGGAAGTTGCGGGTCGGGCCCGGCACCGACCCCGACACCCAGGTGGGCCCGCTCGTCCACGCGAAGCACCGGGACTCGGTCGCCGCGTACGTCGACCTCGCCCGCTCCGAGGGCGCCGAGGTGCTGTGCGGCGGCTCCGCACCCGAGGGCCCCGCGTACGAGAACGGCGCGTACTACCTGCCGACCGTCCTCGCCGGGCTGCCGAACGACTCCCGCACCTGCCAGGAGGAGATCTTCGGCCCGGTCCTCGTGGTCCTCCCCTACGACGACGAGGACGACCTGGTCCGCCAGGCCAACGCCTCCGTGTACGGCCTGGCCTGCGGGATCTGGACCCGCGACCACCGCGCCGCCTGGAACCTGGCCCGCCGGATCGACGCGGGCACCGTGTGGATCAACACGTACAAGCAGTTCAGCGCGGCCACCCCGTTCAGCGGGATGAAGGACAGCGGCCTCGGCACCGAGAAGGGGCGTGACGCCATCCGCGCCTACCAACGCCAGAAGTCCCTGTACTGGGGCACGTCCGCAGCCCCGCTCCCCTGGGCCAACTGACCATGCCTGCAACGGAGTTCCGTATGTCCCACCCCACTCACCCGCCCATCGCCCGGCTGCGCGCGCTGCGCTCCGTCGAGCTGCTCACCCCCTCCTTCGCCGAGGCCACCGACTTCTACGAGGACGCGTGGGGGCTGGAGGTCGTCGAGTCCGAGCACAGCGCGAGCTGGCTGCGCGGCACTGGCGAGCAGCACCACGCCCTCCAGCTGACCCGCTCCGACCGCACGGGGCTCGGCCGCCTCGTGTTCGCCGTCGCCACGCCCGCCGAGATCGACGAGGCGGCGCGGCGGCTCGAAGCCCGCGGCATCGTGCCGCTCGCCGGGCCCGGCCTCCTCGACCAGGTGGGCGGGGGCTACGGTCTGCGGTTCCACGACCACGAGGGCCGGCTCGTCGAACTGTCCGCCGAGACCTGGGCGGTCGCGCCGCGCGGGCAGGACACGGCGGTGCCGGTCGGTGTCACGCACGCGGTCCTCAACACCCCGGACATCGACGCCGCCGTCGCCTTCTACCGCGACGTCCTCGGCCTGCGCGTGTCCGACTGGTCCGAGCACCAGATGGCGTTCCTGCGCTGCAACGCCGACCACCACTGCATCGCGTTCAACCAGGCCGAGTGGGTGTCCCTCAACCACGTGGCGTACGAGATGAGTTCGGTCGACCACTTCATGCGCGGGCTCGGGCGGCTGCGCCATCACGGGATCGTCCCGAAGTGGGGTCCGGGGCGGCACGGGCCCGGCAACAACACGTTCTCCTACTTCACCGATCCGACCGGGCTCGTCTGCGAGTACACGTCCGAGGTCGCGCAGATCGTCGAGGACCGGTGGATCGCCAAGGTGTGGCGGCGGGTGCCGGAGCTGTCCGACCTGTGGGGCACGGCGGGGGCGCCGTCGAAGGAGATCCGCTGTCACATGGCCGGTTCGCCGGAGTCCCCGGTCATTCCTGAAGGAGCACAGAAATGAGCACGCTCAAGATCGGGCTCGTCGGCTGGGGCGCCATCGGCCGCGTCGTCGGCACCGCGCTGGCCCAAGGGGGCGTTCAGGGCGCCGAGTTGACCGGCATCGTCGACAACCGGCCGCTCGGTGAGGCGGCGCCCGCGCCGCAGGTCACCTTCGAGGAGGCCATCGAGGCTTGCGACCTGATCGTCGAGGCGGCAGGTCAGGGCGTCGTACGGGAATGGGGCGAGCACGTCCTCGACCACGGCACCGATCTGCTCGTGGCCTCGACCGGGGCCCTCACCGACGACGAGCTGAGCAAGCGGCTGCTCGCCGCCGGGCCCGGCCGGGTGTTCTTCACGGGCGGGGCCGTCGGCGGCCTCGATCTGCTCCAGGCCGTGCGGGGCCTGGGGCCGATCGAGGACGTCCGGCTGACGACCACGAAGCTGCCCGCCACCCTCGAACAGCCGTGGATGGACGCGGAGTTGCTGGGCCGCATGCGCTCAGCGACCGGGCCGGTCGTCGTCATGTCGGGCACGGCGCGCGACGTGCCCGTGAAGTTCCCCAAGTCGACGAACGTGGCCGCCTCGGTCGCCCTCGCTGTCGGCGACCTGGACGCTGTGCGGGTCGAGGTCGTCGCCGATCCGGGGGCCACGCTCACCCGGCATGTCATCGAGGCGTCCGGGGAGCACGGCTCGTACCGCTTCGAGGTCGCGCACCGGCCCGACCCGGGCAACCCCGCGACCAGCCGGATCGTGCCGTACGCGGTGCTGCGGTCGGTGGCCGCGCTCGCCGGACGGCCGGGGCAGATCCTGTGACGGCCGCCCACCCGGACACCAACCCAGCCGCCCACCCTGCCGTCCATGTGGAGGAGGCCGGCACCGAAGGCCCCCTGCTGGTGTGTCTGCACGGCATCGGCTCCTCGTCGGCCGCGTTCGCGCCGCAGCTCGCCGCACTGAGCGAGCACGCGCGCGTGGTGGCCTGGGACGCCCCCGGCTACGGCAAGTCCCCCGACCCGGAAGGCCCGTTGGACCTGGACGGGTTCGCGGACGCCGCCGCCGACCTCATCCGCTCGTACGGTCCGTCGGCACACGTCCTCGGTGTCTCGTGGGGCGGTGTCATCGCGCTGCGGCTCGCGACCCGGCACCCCTCGCTCGTCGAGTCACTGATCGTCGCCGACTCCAGTACGGGCTCCGGCACCGACCCCGCCAAGGCCGAAGGCATGCGGGCCCGCGTCGCCGACCTGGCGGAGGCCGGCCCACGCGCCTTCGCCGAGAAGCGCGGCCCCCGCCTCGTCTCCGACCTCGCGCCCGCCGCACTCGTCGAGCGGGTCGTCGACACCATGGCCGCCTCCGTGCGGCTGCCCGGATACGGGTACGCCGCCGAGTCCATGGCCGGCGCCGACCTGCGCCCCGAACTGTCCGCCGTCTCCGCGCCCACCCTCGTGATCTGCGGCGACCGCGACAAGGTCACCGGCGCCGAGGCCTCCCAGGCCATCGCCGGGGGCCTGCACAAAACCGCCTACGTGATCGTCAAGGACGCCGGTCACCTGGCCAACCAGGAACAGCCCGAGCGGTTCAACGCCTGGGTCCTGTCCCACCTGCACATCGTCACCCTCTAGTTCCAGCTCTAGCGAAGGACACCCACCATGCCTCTGACCACCACCGAGTACGACAACGGCAGCGACCTCGGCACGTACACCGACTCGCTGATCGCCTCGAAGGAGTCCCGCGTCGCGGACTTCGACACGCTCTCCTTCCAGGAGAAGGCGGGCAAGCAGTACCGCCGCGGCCAGATCCGCTACGTCGGCTCCGGCGCCACCGGCAACCACGAGGGCGACAGCCGCATCCTCCCGTCCGGCGGCTTCACGTTCTCCAACATGCTGCTGCCGCCCGGCGCCGAGGGCCCGGCCCACACCCACCACGACGTGGAGGAGGCCTTCTTCGTCCTGGAGGGCGAGGTCCGCGTCGGCGTCCACCGCGGCCCGGACGAGGTCGAGTACCGCACCCTCGGCTACCGCGACATGATCGTGGTGCCCGCCGGTGTGACCCGCTCGCTGAAGAACGAGGGCGACACCGACGCCCTGTTCTGCGTCGTCATCGGCACGCAGAAGCCGCAGGTGCCCTCGTACCCCGAGTACTCGCCGATGCACGGCGTCACCCGTGACTGAGCTGTCCCCCAAGGACGCGCGCACGGTCGTCGTGACCGGGGCGGGCCGCGGCCTGGGCCTTGCCATGGCCCGCCGGGCCGCCGAGGACGGCTTCCGGGTCGTCCTCGCGGAGCTCGACCCCGAGCGCGGCGCCCGGGCCGCCGAGGAGCTGCGCGGCGAGGGGCACGACGCGCACTTCGCGCGCTGCGACGTGGCGGACCCGGCGTCCGTCGAGGAACTCGCCTCGGCCGTAAGGGACTTGGGCGGGCTCTACGGACTCGTCAACAACGCGGCCCTCGCCAACGGCGTCGGCGGCAAGGAGTTCCAGGACATCGACATCGAGGCCTGGGACCGCCTGATGACGGTGAACGCGCGCGGCCCCTGGCTGGTGTCGAAGGCGCTGCACCCGCTGTTTGGCCCGACCGGACGCATCGTCAACATCGCCTCGGACGCGGCCCTTTACGGCTCCCCGCGGCTCGCGCACTACATCACGTCGAAGGGCGCCGTCATCGCCCTCACCCGCGCGATGGCCCGGGAACTCGGCGAGCGCGGCATCACCGTCAACGCGCTGGCGCCGGGCCTCACCGAGTGCGAGGCGACCGAGGGAGTGCCGGAGGAACGGCACGGCTTGTACGCCGCGAACCGGGCGATCTCCCGGCCGCAGCAGCCCGACGACCTCACCGGTCTGGCCTCCTTCCTCCTCTCCGAGGAATCCCGCTATCTGACCGGACAGGTGATCGCCGTCAACGGCGGCTTCACCATGAACTGACCACTGAACCTCTGAACCAACTTCCTTACTGGAGCACTGAGTTATGGATCTCGGCCTCGCCGACCGGACCTATGTGGTCACCGGAGGCAGCTCGGGCGTCGGCCTGGCCACGGTCCGCGCCCTCCTCGACGAAGGCGCGAACGTCGCCACCTGCGGACGCGATGCCGACCGCCTCAAGAGCATCGGCACGCACGACCGCCTCTTCACCGCCACGTGCGACGTGCGTGACGCCGATGCCGTACGCGGCTTCGTGGCGGCGTCCGCGAAGGCCTTCGACGGGCGTCTCGACGGGCTGGTCAACAACGCCGGCCAGTCCCGCATGAAGAGCCTCGACGACACGACCGAGGACGACTGGCGCGACGAGCTGGAGCTGAAGTTCGCGGGCGTGCTGAACCCGCTTCAGGCGGCCCGGGAGTATCTGCGGGCGTCCGACGCGGCCTCCGTCGTCAACGTCAACGCAGTGCTTGCCAAGCAGCCCGAGCCGCGGCTGATCACGACGAGCGCCGCCCGCGCGGGCATCCTCAACCTCTCCAAGTCCCTTTCCCAGGAGCTCGCTTCGGCCGGCGTCCGGGTCAACTCGGTCTGCCTCGGCCTCATCGACACCGGCCAGTGGACGCGGCGGCACGCCGCTGCGGACTCCGGCCTGAGTTACGAGGACTGGCAGGCGGAGCTGGCCGCCGACCGCGGTGTCTCGCTCGGCCGGCTCGGCCGCGCCGAAGAGGTCGCCTACGCGATCGTCGCGCTGCTGTCGCCGCGCGCCTCGTACATCACCGGAACCGCCGTCGACGTCTGCGGCGGCGTCGGCCGCGGCATTCTCTGAGGAGTTCACATGCAGTACACCAATGGCGGTGACCTCCTCGTCGCCGTCCTGAAGGAACTCGGCGTCGACACGGTCTTCGGCATCGTGTCCGTGCACAACCTGCCGCTGGTCGAGGCCGTCGACCGCGAGCTGCGCTTCGTACCCGTGCGGCACGAGGCGAGCGCGGTCAGCGCCGCCGACGCCTACGGCCGGGCCCGCGGCACCATCGGCTGCGCGCTCACCTCGACCGGCACGGGCGCGGGCAACGCGGCCGGTTCGCTGATCGAGGCGCTCGCCTCCGGCACGTCCGTGCTGCACGTCACGGGCCAGGTCGAGACCGGATTCCTGGGCAGCGGACGCGGGTTCATCCACGAGACGAAGAACCAGCTCGGCATGCTGGACGCCGTCTCGGCGTTCGCGGCCACGGTGGGCTCGGCCGGCGAGGCGGGCGACGTGCTGCGGTCCGCCGCACGTGCCGCGCTCGCGTCGCCGGGCGGCCCCGCGAGCGTGGAGTGGCCGATCGACCTGCAGTACGCGGCGCAGACGGACGCGCCCGTGGCCGTGGAGCCGACCGTCTCGCCGGTTCTGGCAGACCAACTGGCGCAAGCCGCCATGCTGTTGGCGTCCGCCGAGCGTCCCCTCATCTGGGCCGGCGGCGGCGCCACCCGCGCAGGCGCCGAGCTCACCGCGCTCGTCGAGGCGACCGGCGCCGGGCTGCTCACCTCCAACTCCGGGCGCGGCGCGGTCCCCGAGGACCACCCGCAGGTCATCGGCAACTTCGCGACCACGCCCGCCGGGCGCGCGCTGCTCGCCGACGCGGACGTACTGCTGACCATCGGCACGCACTTCCGCTCCAACGAGACCGCCGACTACGGCCTCCAACTCCCGGACGCCGAGCGGCACATTCAGATCGACGTCGACGCCGCCGCCCTCGGCCGCGTCTACCCGGCCGCACACCCCCTGCACGCCGACGCCGCCGACGCCCTGGCCGCCCTGCTCCCCCACGCCCGCGCCGCCGAGCCGTCGTGGACGCGGCGGATCACGGACGTACGCGCCGAGGTGCGGGCCACGCTGCACGACAACATCGGCCCGCAGGCCGCCATCTGCGACGCGCTGCGCGCCGTGCTGCCGCGCGACGCGGTCGTCGCCCGTGACGTCACGATCCCGTCCAGCAGTTGGGGCAACCGGCTCCTGGAGATGTACGACCCGCGCTCCAATGTGTTCCCGCGCGGCGGCGGCATCGGGCAGGGCCTCGGCATGGGCATCGGCGCGGCCCTCGCCGACCCCGGGCGGCCCACCGTCGTCATCGCGGGCGACGGCGGCCTCGCCGTGCACCTCGGCGAGCTGCTCACCGTCGCGCAGGAGCGCCCCCGTCTGACCGTCCTGGTCTTCAACGACGGCGGTTACGGCGTGCTGCGCAACATGCAGGACCGCTACAGCGAGCGCCGGTCCGGCGTCGACCTCGTCACGCCGGACTTCGAACTCCTCGCCCGTGCCTGCGGGTTGCCGTACCTGCGGATCTCGGACGCCGAGCACGCCCGGCCGGTGATCGAGCAGGCCGTCGCGTCCGAGGGTCCGACGCTCGTCGAGGTCGACCTCGCCTCGCTCGGCCCGATGAAGAACCCGTTCACCCCGCCCGTGAAGATCCCCGGCACGTAAGGAGGCCACCATGACCGAAGAGCGTCGACTCGACCTGCTGGTCCGGCGGATGACCTGGGAGGCCGACGGTGTCCTCTCCGTCGAGCTGACCCACCCGGACGGCAAGCCGCTGCCCGCGTGGGCGCCGGGCGCGCACCTCGATGTGCACGTCGGCGGGCAGGTCCGCCAGTACAGCCTGTGCGGCGACCCGTCCGACTGCGGCACGTACCGCATCGGTGTGCTCAACGAGCCGTCCTCGCGCGGCGGTTCGCGGTACGTGCACACCCAGCTGCGCCCCGGCCAGCAGGTCACCACCTCCGAGCCACGCAACCACTTCGCCCTGGAGGACGCCCCCGCGTACGTGTTCATCGCCGGCGGCATCGGTGTCACGCCGATCCTCGCGATGGCACGGGAGGCCGCCCGGCGCGGCGCCGACTGGCGCATGGTGTACGGCGGCCGGGGGCGCGCCTCGATGGCGTTCACCGATGAACTGGGCGCGCTCGGCGGCGACCTGACCCTCGTACCGCAGGACGAGCAGGGGCACATCGACCTCGACGCGACGCTCGCCGGGCTGCCCGAAGGGGCACTCGTCTACTCCTGCGGACCCGAGCCGCTGCTCGCGGCGGTCGAGGAGCGCTGCCCGGCCGACCGACTGCGCCTGGAGCGCTTTGCCGCCCCCGTCGTCGAACGGGTCGCGGACGAAGGCGAGTTCGAGGTCGAATGCCGCGCCTCCGGACAGACCCTCACCATCGGCGCCGACACATCGATCCTGGAGGCCGCCGAGGCCGCGGGCATCGACGCGCCCAACTCGTGCCGCGACGGCATCTGCGGCTCCTGCGAGACCCGTGTCATCGAAGGCGCCCCCGAACACCGCGACTTCCTCCTGTCGGAGACCGAGCACGCCGCGAGCGCCTCGATGATGATCTGCGTCTCGCGCTGCGCCGCCGGCTCCCGCCTCGTACTCGACCTCTGACTTGACCTCTGAGGAGACATCCATGACCACCACCGACACCAACGACTGGCCGTACCTGGAGACCCACCAGTCCCGCGACCACGAGCCGAGCCCGTACGAGTACAAGCTGGCGGCCACGCTCGAAGAGGTCTTCACCAAGGTCGGCCACGAACTCACCGACGTAGTGACCGGGCTGAATGCCCGTCAGGTCCACGCCCCCGACGGGGCGCCGTGGACCGAGGAATCCTTCCGCGCCGAGATGCACCGACTGGGAGCGTGACGTACCCCATGGCTCTGACCGCCGACCACATCTACGCGACCGGCCTGCGCAACCAGTGGCACCCGGTCGTCCCCTCCTCCTTCGTCGCGCCCGGCGCGATGCGCAAGGTCACCGTCCTCGGCGAGCAGTGGCTGCTGTTCCGCCGCTCCGACGGCACCCTGAGCATGCTCGCCGACCGCTGTCCGCACCGTGGCGCCCCGCTCTCCCTCGGCAAACACCTGGGTGACCGGGTGGCCTGCTGGTACCACGGCGTCGAGATCGAGACCGACGGCACCGTCTCCTCCGTGCCGGGCCTGCCCGGCTGCAACCTGGAGGGCAAGAAGCTCGTCACGTCGCTGCCCGTGCGCGAGGTCTCCGGCGCCGTCCTCGCCTACTTCGGCGACGAACAGCACCCGGAGCCGGTCGAGTTGACGCTCCCCGAGCCGCTCACCGACCCCGACATCGACGCGATCCTGTGCTACGCCGAGTGGGACGCGCCGTGGCGTTACGGCGTCGAGAACCTGCTCGACCCGATGCACGGCCAGTTCCTGCACCACGACTCACACACCATGTTCGACGGTGACACCACCGCCAAGTTCCGCATCCGCGAGACCGACCGCGGCTACTTCTTCGAGAAGACCGACCAGCGGGGCGTGAACTTCGACTGGATCGAGCTGTGCCGCACGGGCGTGGACTGGTTCGACCTGTCCATCCCCTACCCGCCGTCGGCGGGCCCCGGCGGCCCGTTCGGCATCGTCGGCATGGTCCGCCCGGTCGACGAGAACCGCTCCGCCGTCTTCTTCTGGCGCTACCGCAAGGTCCAGGGCTGGCAGCGGGACACCTGGCGGTTCCTGTACAAGACGCTGATCGAGGAGCGCCACTGGCAGGTCCTGGAGCAGGACCGGGAAATGCTGGAGGCGATGCCGGCCGACGCCGACCAGCAGGAGAACCTCTACCAACACGACCTCGGCGTGGTCCGCCTGCGCCGCATGTACCGCGGCGAGGCCGAGAAGCAGGCGGCCGGGAAGCAGTCGACCGCATGAGTGCGAGAGCGCGCTGGGCGGGGGTCCTGAGCCTGCTGGTCATCGTGCTGATCAGCTACGTGGACCGCGTCAACGTCTCCGTCCTCATCACGGACAAGGCGTTCACCGACCACTTCGGCATCACCGGTGACCCGACGGCGCAGGGCGCCCTGTCGACGGTGTTCCTCGTCGGGTACGGGATCGCGGCGTTCTTCCTCACCCCGTTCTACGAGACGTCGCTCGGGGTGCGCCGCGGCCTCGTCGTCAGCGTCGCCCTGTGGTCGCTGATGACACTGCTGTCGCCGTACGCGCTCGGCGCGCTCACGCTGACCGTTCTGCGCGCCCTGCTCGGCGCCGCCGAGGGCCCGCTGTTCTCGCTCAAGACGATGTACGTGCGCGAGCACTTCGCGCCGCACGAGGCGGGCCGCCCCAACGCGGTCAGCTCCATGGGGGTGTCGCTTGGCACGGCCGCGGGCCTGCCCCTGATCACGTACCTCGTCTACCGCTTCGACTGGCACACCTCGTTCCTCGCCCTCGCGGCGCTGAACGCGGTGATCGGCCTCCCGCTGATCCTGCTGTTCGTACGAGGGCGTGGGGTGCGCGGCGCCGCCGAGCGGCCGGGCTTCGGGGCCACGTTGAAGGGCGCCCTGCGCATGCCCCGCCTGGCGCCCATCCTGGTCATCGAGATCGCCACGCTCGCGTACCT
Source organism: Streptomyces sp. NPDC002790 (assembly GCF_040295505.1). Lineage (NCBI taxonomy): Bacteria > Bacillati > Actinomycetota > Actinomycetes > Kitasatosporales > Streptomycetaceae > Streptomyces > Streptomyces sp. NPDC002790. Next base: position 60,320 of record NZ_JBEOVM010000034.1, read on the forward strand.
GTGGGGATCGAGCGCCTGGCTGCCCTCGTATCTGCTGCACGAGCGGCACTTCTCCCTGGCCGCGATGGGGATCGTCTCGGCCCTGCCGTTCGTGATGTCACTGATCTCCGGGTTCCTCGGCGGGCTGCTGCTCGACCGGCTGCCGCGGCGGCTGCTCGCCCTGCCGTTCGTGGTGGGCTCGACCGGCACCGCCGTGTGCGTGCTGCTTGTCGCGGGCGCGGGCAGCGGCGGGGCCGCAGCCACCGGGCTGATTCTGGCCGGCGGTTTCTGGGGCCTGCAGGGCCCGGCCATCCCCACCCTCGTCCAGCACTGCGCGCCCACGCACTTCGTCGGCAGCGCCTACGGAGTCGTGAACGGGGTCGGCAACCTGGTGTCGGCGTTCATGCCCACCCTCATGGGCGTGGCCATCGCGGCCAGCGGCGGCCACGGCTTCGGTGCCGGATTCAGCCTCCTCGCCGGGGCCCAGGCGCTGACCCTGGTGTGCGGGGCATGGCTGCTGGTCAGGCCGGTCCGCGAGGCACCGGCCGACGAACCCGACGCCGCGCGGCTCGCGCGCACCTGACGGCTGCCCCACGGTGGAGTGGACCACTCCGGCGTGGGGCAGTGTTGGGGGCAGTCCGCGCCCACAAGGGGGCTGCGGAGGGCCCCCGCCGACGCCGTAAGGTGGGCAGGTACGCGAGGGCACGTCGGAAGGAGGCACTGGGTGATCGAGCTCGAGGGGGTTCCCGAGCTGGTCGACCCGGTCATGGTGGCCGCGTTCGAGGGCTGGAACGATGCCGGCGACGCCGCCTCCACCGCGGTCGCGCATCTCGACAAGGAGTGGAAGGGCCAGGTGTTCGCGGCGCTCGACGCCGAGGACTACTACGACTTCCAGGTCAACCGGCCGACCGTGTTCGTCGACGACGGCGTGCGAAAGATCACATGGCCGACGACGCGGCTCTCGGTGATCCGTATCGGCGGGGACAAGCCGCGCGACCTGGTCCTGGTCCGGGGCATCGAGCCGTCCATGCGCTGGCGCTCGTTCTGCAACGAGCTGCTCGGCTTCGCGCACGAGCTGGGCGTCGAACTCGTCGTCGTCCTCGGCGCGCTGCTCGGCGACACCCCGCACACCCGGCCGGTGCCGGTCAGCGGCGTCACGTCGGACGCGGACCTGGCCTCGCGGATGAACCTGGAGGAGACCAAGTACGAGGGTCCGACAGGCATCGTCGGCATCCTCCAGGAGGCCTGCACGCACGCCGGCGTCCCCGCGGTCTCGCTGTGGGCGGCCGTCCCGCACTACGTGTCGCAGCCGCCGAACCCGAAGGCGACGCTGGCCCTCCTCAACCGTCTCGAGGACCTGATCGACCTGCGCATCCCGCTGGGCGAGCTGGCCGAGGACGCGCGGGCCTGGCAGTTGGGCGTGGACCAGCTGGCCGCCGAGGACAGCGAGGTCGCCGAGTACGTGCAGTCCCTGGAGGAGGCCCGCGACACCGCGGAGCTCCCCGAGGCCTCCGGCGAGGCGATCGCCCGCGAGTTCGAGCGCTACTTGCAGCGCCGCGACCCGAACGCCCCGCCCGGCGGCGGCCACGCGACGGACGGCGGCGACGGCTCCTCGCACCTGCGCGACAACCCGAGCGGCCGGACCAGGCCGCCGAAGCCGCCGCGCCCGGAGGGCGAGGACGGCGACGAGTAGTCGCGGCACGCAGTGACTTCAGGGCGGGGCGCCGAGCGCCCCGCCCTCCGTCGTGCCGCCCTGCCCGCACCCCAACTCTGGCCGGTTTGGGGCGTGACAGTTGATTCCGGTCGAATTGATGGCAGTTGCACGGGGTTCCCCATTCAACTTGTTTTCAAACGCAGTTGTCCTGCGGGGTCTGGACGGGCGGGCGTCGGCGTAGCAGGGTGAGCCCCGACGAGCCTCAAGAAGACACACGGCACAAGCAGACCCGTACGACCAGATGTGGCGAGGGGAGCTGTGGACCGATGACCGACCAGCACGCAAGCCCGGCACAGGGGCCGGGAGCGGCCGGGCCCGGACCTGATGGATCCGGTTTCACCTATCGCGGAGCGGAAGAGGAACTGATCGTCGTGGCGCGCCCCGAGGCCCGCCTGCGCGTCCAGGCCGACGGGGTGCGCTCCGCCGCGGGCGCCGACGTATCGGCGCTGAACATGTTCCTCGGGGACGAACAGCTCGCTCTTGAACCGCTGTTCGGCGGCGAGGAGCGGGTGCAGGGAGCCGGCGAGACACCCGGCGCCGACGTGCCGGACCTGGCGCTGTTCTACCGGGTGCGCGGCGGGGCCGAGCGGGCGCAGGAGCTGCGGTCGCGGATCGCGGCGCTTCCGGAGATCGACACGGCGTACGTGAAGCCGGGCGCGGTGCCCGCGGCCGCGGCGCAGTCGTCGCCGTCGTCGCCGTCGTCGCCGTCGTCGCCCGAGAGCTTCGACGAGGAGCGGCGGCTGAAGGAGAAGACGGCCGCGACGCCCGACTACACGGGCCGCCAGGGCTACTTGGGCCCCGCACCCGCCGGAGTCGACGCGCAGTGGGCGTGGCGGCGGCTCGGCGGCAACGGCGAGGGCGTCACCGTCATCGACGTGGAGGGCGCCTGGCAGTTGGGGCACGAGGACCTGTCGGCGAAGCTCGCGGGCATCGTGGTCGGCACACCGATCTCGGACGTGGCCTGGCGCAATCACGGCACGGCGGTCCTCGGTGTGATCGGCGGCGATCGCAATGAGCGCGGCATCACCGGCATCGTTCCGGAGGCGGTGACCGCCGCGGCCTCGTTCCAGGGCGTGGGCACGGCTGCGGCGATCCACGCGGCGGCCGACCGGCTGAGCCCCGGCGACGTCATCCTGATCGAACTGCACCGGCCTGGACCGCAGTTCGACTTCGAGCCGCGCGACGACCAGCGCGGCTACATCGCCCTGGAGTGGTGGCCCGACGACTTCGCGGCCATCAAGTACGCGACGTCGAAGGGCATCGTGGTCGTGGGCGCGGCGGGCAACGGCGCCGAGTCCCTCGACGACGCGGTGTACGAGCGGCGGCCGGACGACTTCCCGGCGTGGTGGCACAACCCGTTCAACCCGTCGAACCGCTCATCGGACGCGGTCCTCGTCGGCGCGGGCGCCCCGCCGCCCGGCACCCACGGCCGCGACCACGGCCCGGACCGCTCGCGCCTCTCGTTCTCCAACTACGGTGCCCGCGTGGACGCCCAGGGCTGGGGCCGCGAGGTCACCACCACCGGCGGCTCCTGGGACCGGCCCGGCGACCTCCAGGGCGGCACCGAGGAGATCGCCTGGTACACGGACACCTTCTCCGGCACCTCGTCCGCCTCCCCGGTGGTCGTCGGCGCGCTGACCGCCCTCCAGGGCATGCTCAGGGCGGGCGGCCAGCGCCCGATGACCTCGCAGCGGGCGCGCGACGTGCTCCGGGCGACCGGCTCACCGCAGCAGGACGCCCCCGGCCGGCCCGCCTCCCAGCGGATCGGCAACCGGCCCGACATCAAGGGGGCGGTCACCAACCTGCTGCCCTCGACGGTCGGTTCGGGCCAGGCGGAGCGGTACTGGGACGAGCTGATCCCGTATCCGCCCGAACTCCCGCCCCGGCTCCGGCTGTTCGTGGCGGGCTCCTGGCGCAATCTGAACAACCCGTCCCCCGAGACCCGGCAGGCGGTGCACACCGCCTTCGCGGGGGGACGGCCGGACGTACGTGTGTGGTTCTCGGACGACGAGGTCGTCGGCCTGGTCGTCACGGGCTGAGGAACGCAACCAACCATTGATGGAAGGTGGCACCCGCATGAGCATCACCCCCCAAATGGGCCAGCAGGGTCAGCAGTTCCCGAGCACCTCGCCCTACCAGCAGCAGCACGGCATGGGCCAGCAGTCGTACGGTCAGCAGCAGCCGGGCATGAGCGGCCAGGGCCAGGGTGGTCAGGGCCAGGAGCAGCTCGTCCAGCAGCTTCAGCAGCAGCTCCAACAGCTCGGCCAGCAGCAGCCGTACCAGCAGCTGCTGCAGCAGCTCGGCGGGCAGCAGCAACAGCAGCCCTTCGGCCAACAGATGCAACAGGGCCAGCAGAGTTACGGGCAACAGCAGTACGGCCAGCAACAGCAAGGACAGCAGCAGGACCAGCAGGCACAGCAGATCGAGCAGCAGGTGCAACAGCAGCTGCAGCAGGTCCAGCAAGCCGCGTACCAGCAGGCCCAGCGGCAGATCGAGCAGCAGGCGCTCGCCTCCGGCGTGGCGAACGGCTACATCGACATCGTGCAGCCGCTCCCGGGCCAGCCACGGCAGATCTTCCTGCGCATCAACAACCAGTTCCGCGTCCTCAACAACCCGACCCCGCAGGCCCACGACGAGGTCCAGGAGGCCTTCGCGTTCGGCCACCAGGTCGTCGGCATCTGGGACACGGGCTCGCCGCTCGTCCTGCGCAGCGTGCGCGTCCAGCGCATCTGACGGGAAGGTGAGAGACACACACGAAAAAGGGGCGCCTCCCCACACGGGGAGGCGCCCTGATGTGTCCTTCGGCTCGCTACAGCGCCACGCCCAACAGGGCGTCCACGGCACGCGATACGACGCCGGGGGCGCCCTCGTCCGTGCCGCCCCCGGCCGCCTGGGCCTCGGCCCAACGGTCGACGGCGGCCAGCGCGGCGGGCGCGTCCAGGTCGTCGGCGAGCGCCTCGCGGATCTCCTCGACCATCGCCTCGGCGGACGGGCCGTCGGGCCGGGAGACGGCCGCGCGCCAGCGGTCGAGGCGGGCCACCGCGTCGGCGAGCACCTGGTCCGTCCACTCCCAGTCGGAGCGGTAGTGGTGGGAGTGCAGGGCGAGCCGGATGGCGGCGGGGTCGACGTCGTCGCGGCGAAGCGTCGACACGAACACCAGGTTGCCCTTGGACTTCGACATCTTCTCGCCGTCGAGCCCGACCATGCCGGCGTGCACGTACGCCTTGGCCATCGGGAACTCGCCGGTCAGCGCCTGCGCGTGTGAGGCACCCATCTCGTGGTGCGGGAAGGCGAGATCCGATCCCCCGCCCTGGACGTCGAAGCCCATGCCGAGGTGGTCGAGGGCGATGGCGACACACTCGATGTGCCAGCCGGGCCGCCCCTGGCCCAGCGAACCGCCGTCCCAGCTCGGCTCGCCCTCCCGGGCGGCCATCCACAGCATCGGGTCGAGCGGGTTCTTCTTGCCCGGACGGTCCGGGTCGCCCCCGCGCTCGGCGGAGAGCAGCCGCATCGCGGCGGCGTCGAGGTTCGAGACGGACCCGAAGTGCGGATCGGCCTCGACGGAGAAGTAGGTGTCGCCCTCGAGCTCGTAGGCGGCACCGGAGTCACGCAGTCGTTCGACGAGCGGCACGATGCCGGGTATCGCCTCGACGGCGCCTATGTAGTGCTGCGGCGGCAGCATCCGCAGGGCAGTCATGTCCTCGCGGAAGAGGGCGGTCTCCCGCTCGGCGAGACCCTCCCACTCGATGCCGTCACGCACGGCCCGCTCCAGCAGGGGATCGTCGACGTCCGTCACGTTCTGGACGTAGTGAACCTGCCGCTTGGTGTCGAGCCACACGCGCTGCACGAGGTCGAACGCGTTGTAGGTCGCCGCGTGACCCATGTGGGTGGCGTCGTACGGCGTGATGCCGCAAACGTAGATACGGGCGACGGGACCGGGGGCAAGGGTGACGAGCCCAGCGGTCGCGGTGTCGTGGATCCGGAGGTCGCGGCCCTTGCCGGGCAGGGCGGGGACCTCAGAAGCGGGCCAGGCATGCATGCAACGAGCGTAACCGGACGCCCCTTCCGGATACGAACCGGACCATCCTCAATGGCCGAACACCCCCTCTTGCATGATCTTGCCGGGGACGCTAGGCGTTTCAAGCCCCTGCGGCGATTGATCCCATTCAAGCCCCGCCGGCGATTGAGG